>NZ_LN868937.1:1580596-1650668 GCF_001244735.1 Bacillus andreraoultii | reverse complement strand
TTAACGTTTTTTATCGTCTTTCTTTCTTGCCAATCTTTATGAATCATGATCGTTCAACTCCTTCTGTAAACATTATAGAAGTGAATGCTAGTGAAATCAATAGATGTAAGATAAAAAACCGATTGATATCACAATCGGTTTTTTTACGATTAATTTATTCCAATCAGTTCTCTTTTCATCTTTTCATTTAGTCGATTAGGGTTCCACTTAACTGCTTCTTTAACAACGATAACTTTATTTATTCCTTCAACAGACAGAGCTGCAAACTCCACACCGGAACAAATATAATCTTGCTGTACTAAGTCATCGGTTAAAAAAACTAAAGAAATTTTAACTGTAGATTCATTAACGATTTCGATATGATCTACATAGCCTAAATCAACAATATTCACACCAATTTCGGGATCAAATACATATTTTAATTCATTATATATATTTTCCTCGAGATTCATCTTAAACCCCTCCAAAATATATTCTAACCTTATTATAAAAGGAATATTTTCCTATGTTTGTTAAAGATATAACAATATTGTGTCAGTATTCAATATAACATAATGAACGTCCATATTTCTACTTAACTTGTTTTACCATCTTTTTTTAAAATTTTACTACATATAATAAAACCATCACGTCTATGAGAAATGGAGAATCAGAATGGAATACATCGATACACTTTGGGAAAAGTATGAGTCGAGTGAGGAACGTGAAAAGAAGAAAAAAGAAAAACAACTAGATGATAAGCGCTGGGCGATTGTATCGATTGCATCAATACCTCTTGTAATGACTTTAGGAAATTCAATGTTAATACCCATTTTGCCAACAATGGAAAAAGAATTAGATATCACTTCTTTCCAATCAAGTTTAATTATCACAGTTTATTCAGTAGTCGCCATTTTATTTATTCCCATTGCTGGGTATTTATCTGACCGCTTAGGTAGAAAGAAAGTCATTATTCCGAGTCTTCTACTTACAGCAATTGGTGGGGCAATTGCCGCATTTTCTTCATGGCAAATGCAAAGTGGTTACTGGCTTGTCCTTATCGGGAGAACATTACAAGGTGTTGGTGCGGCAGGTGCTTTCCCAATCGTTTTACCATTAGTTGGCGATATGTTTCGTTCAAAGGAAAAAGTTAGTTCATCACTAGGAATAATCGAAACCGCCAATACACTCGGAAAAGTTTTAAGTCCAATCCTCGGTTCGCTACTTGCTAGTATTATTTGGTTTCTACCTTTTGTAACAATTCCAATATTTTGTACCATTTCAATTTTCATGATGATTTTCTTAGTAAAAAGTCCTAAAAAGAAAGATACACCGAATTTCCGAGAATTTTTAACTAAAACAAAAACGCTTTATAAATACAACAATCGTTGGTTAAATTCCATCTTTATTATAGGTGGTATATTAATGTTTATTTTATTTGGTGTGCAATTTTATCTCTCTTCTGTTTTAGAGTCACAATATCAAGTTGGCAATATAAAGAAAGGGTTTTTATTAGCTATTCCTTTAGGCGCTTTATGTTTGGCTTCCTTTATTGCCGGTAAAAGAATTAAAGAAAAAAAGAAATTAATGAAATGGATTACTTTTATAGGTGTATTATTACTTGCAGCTAGCGTTGTATTACTAAGTTTCTTTGAAAACTTATGGGTTAATATTGGTATTTTTGTATTCGGTTGTATCGGAATCGGGATTGGCCTACCTTGCCTTGATTCTTTAATCACAGACGGGATTGAAGAAGAATCACGCGGAACAATTACTTCCATTTATAGTTCCATGCGATTTATCGGAGTTGCATTTGGCCCTCCTATTGTAGCAATACTTATGAAAAACTTGAATACATTCATGTTTTACTTTTTAGGTGGGCTAGCTATTCTTTGCGCTATCGTCTGCCTGTACGGTATCCGCCCTGAAAAAGAAGCTACATCATAAGGTGAGGAGCTGTCTAGAGTACAGCTCCTATTCTTTTTGTCGACACTTGAAAAGTAGAAAAAACAACCCTAGTTTTAAGGGTTGCTAAAGTTTTGTGTTGTGCTTTTTCAAAGGGGGAACATTTGAATGTTCGTTATAAGTATAGTCCGTTAATTGTTAACATTCAATGGTAATTCCTGTTTCTCTAATCCTACTTTTACCATTAGTTATCTATTTAAAAATCAGATCATTGTCGTAAAACGGCCAATCCATGAATAAGATGTACAAGCTAAACCATTCTGGGAGGTCGTCACATGTTTATCTTTTTTAGTTATATACTACTCGGTCTTTCATTAGCAGCACCAATTGGTCCAGTCAATGCCGCCCAATTAGATCACGGCATTAGACATGGCTTTCTCCATTCATGGTTTGTCGGTGTTGGTGCTATGCTGGCTGATGGACTTTTTATGTTGCTCATCTTTTTCGGAGTGGTCCACTTCCTTGAGATTCCGTTTATGCAAACATTTTTATGGTTATTTGGTTTTTTTGTACTTGTTTATACAGGAATTGAAAGTTTAATCAATTCCCAAAAAATAAATATGAGGAATGAAAGAAATCGAATGCCACTTTGGAAATCCTTTCTTACAGGTTTTATTATGTCCTTATTAAATCCATTATCGATTTTATTTTGGTTGGGTATTTACGGTTCTGTCTTGTCCACAACAATCAATCAGTATGGTAAAGAACAACTACTGTTATATAGTTTAGCAATTTTCATCGGTTTATTTATTTGGGATTTAACGATGGCAACGATTTCTAGTATGTTCAGAAAATATTTTGCAACAAGGTTTTTACAAACAATCTCTATTATATCTGGTTTATTTTTAATTTGTTTTGGTTTATATTTTGGTTTACAAGGGATGAAAGCTCTTTTTTAAAATTAAGGGGCTAAACCGATTATCAAGATTTTGAAGCATGAAATGAAGATTTGGAAACCAAAATACGACTTTCAAAGACAGTCCTTTCTTACCTCTAGTCAACTGTTTTTTGAATTTTATTTGAATTAATTTTGAAAGTTCTTTTATTTGATATTGGGTTGGGGTAAAAGTTAAAGATATGAGAGCGAAGTACAAAGAAAACATCCGCTTTGTACTTCTCATTTTTATGTTAGACTGAGGTATAGAAGGAATTTAATATCTTTTTATACATTTTTTAAACAAAATCTTTTAATCATGATAGTGAGAATAAGTTTATATTACTGTTACGGTACGTACACCCTTTCTACGTACCCTTCGTTTTTATGCATCCCCTATCCCTATACTTCCAGACGCTCAAATAACCCTCTTTGTTTTGGCTCCTCCCCTTTTTTTGTTGCACCGTTAAAACGACGATTCATGATCATTGTTACGATTCCTATGACAAGGACAAAACCAATACTAATATAAAATCCGGGGCGACTAGAGTCATGAACAAGTGAACCCGTAACAGCGAACAAAATTAAAACCGTAGCAATAAACCGCTTCATACCATCAAACCTTTTCTTCTTAAGTAACTTTTTACCAGTATATAATGTAAAAATCCAATTATATAATAACATTAATCCTGCAGCTGTTGTAATATACTCATATACCGAGTCAGGCAAAAATAATCCTATCATAATTGATACAATTAATCCCCCTGTTGTTAAGACTAACGCAGGTAATGGAACTTTTAACTTTCCCTTTTTGCTTAAACTTTTTGGAGCATACCCTTCCTTAGATAAAGATAATAACAATGTTGTTACGGCGAATAAGGATGCTGCCATTGTAGAAAATCCTGCAATTATTAAAATCGCTGTAAACAAATGTGGGACGAATCCTAGCCGAAAGCCATCTAATGCAACGACAAAAGGACTGTCATCTAATGTAAAATTCGGAAGTTGAACTAATATTATCGACATCCCAATAGAAACTAAATAAATAGTTGTTAATAAGACTAACATGACTTTCCCAGACCTTGGGGCATCTTTTGTGTGTTCCAATCTCGTTGCATATATACACATGATTTCTACCCCACCGTATGCATAAAAAGAAAACAGTAGTGCAGCCCACAATCCGGTAATTCCTGTAGGTAAAAACGTCGTTAAAGAATTTGGAACATATATCTCTCCCCCGCCTTGACCTAGAACACCAGATATACCGAGGATGGCTAATAGAATAAACATAAATATTGCCGATAATTTAGCAATTGCAAAAATATTCCCTAGTCTTTCAAACCATTTAACACCAACTAAAACAATTACGATACCTAATATGGTATATATACTTGCAAAAATCCATATTGGAATGTTAGGAAACCAAAACTTTGTGAAGATGGAAATACCTGTTAACTGACTTCCCATAATTAACATTTCTGAACTCCAATACACCCATCCACTTGAAAAGCCCGCCCAATTTCCAAAGGCCTTTTTTGAATAATAACTAAATGAACCTGATTGTGGATCATCTGCAGTCATTCTACTTAACATATCATAAACAATATAAGTTCCAATTGCAGCAAGAAAAAACGTTATTAAAACAGCGGGCCCTGCAGCTTTAATCGCTATATTTGATCCGAGGAAAAATCCTGTCCCGATGATGAATCCTGTTCCCAAAATGGATAATTGCCACCATTTTAGTTTTTTTTCTTCCTTATCCATTCGAATCCTCCTCAATCGTATTTTTTAAAAAATGAAAAATGGTTTGGCTCGTTTAATCTAAATTATTGTTCCCACTTTCCAAATTAAAAAAAGCAGTTGATTTTAACAGATAAAGGATGGAAGACCAACTGTTACTAACTTTTGTTATGACTAGATAATCATGTAAAGATAAAAGTTGGTTAATACCGCCTCTCAATATGCAACGAAATGAAAATTAACTACACGAAAAAAGGGTTATCCCACGAATAGGACAACCCAATTTTTTGAAGAAATATATTTCTCACAAGCTTTTTATTAGATTTTTTGAACGTTAACAGCTTGTGGTCCTCTTTGACCTTCTTCAATATCAAAAGAAACACTTTGACCTTCTTCTAGAGTTTTGAATCCATCACCTTGGATTGCTGAGTAATGTACGAATACATCGCTACCATCTTCTTGTTGAATAAATCCAAAACCTTTTTCTGCGTTAAACCATTTTACTTTTCCTGTTGCCATGTAGATCCTCCTAAAAAATAAATGTGGGAATGAACCCATTCATTATTAGTATAAATAAAAATTAAATTTCTAAACGTCTTTACTCAAAAAAACCGAAAAAAATTTATTCTAACTGGTAATTCGTTATTGTATATAAATTAAAAAGATGGCGAACAATTAAGTCACCACCCAATTATTATCGTCAGATTAAAGTTTTGTTACGTTAGAAGCTTGTGGTCCACGGTTACCTTCAACGATTTCAAAAGAAACTGATTGACCTTCTTCTAAAGTTTTGAATCCATCACCTTGGATTGCTGAATAATGTACGAATACATCATTTCCACCTTCAACTTCGATAAAACCGAAACCTTTTTCTGTGTTAAACCATTTTACTTTACCTTGATTCATGATAATCCTCCTAAAAAAATAAACATATTTACATATTTCATTTATATAATGAAAAAAATCGCAACCACAAAGATGTAGGACAAGTTAAATCGCCTACATCTTTGTGGTGTTGCGACTTTAAATCCTCAAAAAATATAAAGAACTATGTATTACAATTACTACTATAAAGGATAAAGCGACTTCTGTCAATTAAAAACTTGAATATTTTTCTTAAGAATTTAACTTTATTTAGCATATAAGAACAAATTCGAAGTTGATGGCGACGTTGATATGATTCAATTTAAAGCGGACGACAATCTGTTCGAAGTAAAAGCTGACAACCGAATAACTCAAAATCGTATTCAAGAAGAATGAGGAACGAATTGAAACCGAAATCGTGGATTCCCATAGCGAGATTCGAGATAAAGTATCAAGTGAAAAAAGACAAACTTACGTCGACGAACTAGTCTTTATGTAAACGATTCACGAAATGACGCACCAAAAGGTCTACTCCGAACAGAATTTTATGTATAATTGCACCCTGCTTATTTTCGCTAGGGATAATGATGGAGAAGTGGAAAGGGGTAACATAAAATTGTTCTTGTGTTATGGAATCAATTAAGGTCTGCATAGTTTTTGAGGATATAAAAAAAGCCGATTACTAAGGTTCCAAAACCGATTCTAAACATTTCATTCCGTTATAGTAATTAATCACAGAAAATTAAAATAATTATTTTAATTTTGACACTAGCTTCCGGAAATGAACATATCTGGAAGCCTTATCGAACTTCTATAACAAACGCATTACTTGAATCCCGAATGCCCTTTGTCCCACCTCGCAATGACATTATTAATAAATACGCCACCTTCTTTTGGTGCAGTGATAATATTATCATATAAAGGAACATTTTCCTTTTCTCTATTCTGTAACCATTGATATGTTTCTAAAGAATTTTTATTGGGTTCAGTTTTAAATTTTATCATTATCTGAGATTCGGGTGATACAATTGTGGGTTTAAGATTTTGATTTTTAATTAGTTCCGGTGGAGAAGCAGTATCGGCACATACATTATTAAAAAGTCCTTCCCAACAATATGAGCCTTGGAGTTTTAATTTTTATGTTTATGATACCAATGGGTAGTGCTTCAGCAGCAACGACAGTCAAACTATTGTCCTGGAATCTAGTAGACTCTGGGAAACACCTGGATTGGAATAAAATATAAAACCCAATTTAATGCAGGAGTTAAGACATGGAATGGCAGATTACGTCTTTTTAGGTCGGGTTATTCAAAATATTGACACTGTATACAAAGACCTGTAACAATTGAAACTAGTGACGGTGCTAAAGAAGTTTCAACACCTTATACAAATTACAAAGTTACTGTCTTAAAAAAGCCGATAATTTTTCTTTTGGCAAACTACGGTCCTTTGGTTGCTTAAAGGCAAAAGCGTCCCTGAGTTCTCTTTATTTTTGTTGTCAACAAATTCAGATTCCGTTCAAGTGTTGGAAATAGCTCAACAATCCATGGGTCAATTGTACTAGTCCGTTACAAAAACAAATAGAACTGTCGCTGTTGACAGTTCTAACCAAGATGTACAAGCTAATTAGACATAAGGCCTAATTAATCCACAAGCTAGACGCTTTCCTGAATTTCCAGCAGGTTCTGTTCGAAAATCGTCTGGACCTTCATGAATAATAATCGTTTTTCCAATCACATCTTGAACATGAAATTTATTTGTAAAGACATTCATTCGGCTATAGCCATTATTTGAAAAAAGAACCGGTAAATCTCCAGCATGATTTCCATGTGGTTCATTCGTTGGGTTCCAATGTCCTCCTGCAGCTTGAAAAGGGTCTGTTGCATCGCCAACAGCACAACTACCTTTTTCATGAATATGAAAACCATGTGGACCAATCTGTTTACGATCCTTTCCTCTTTGAAAAGGTGGTAAACCATTCACCTCAACAAACACATCAACACCACTTCCGGTTTCTGTAAATACAACATACCCATGAATATTTGGTGCTAATGAGCCACCTTTAATTTCCGCAAAAGCTCTCTGTATATGATTATTATGCCTATATACAGAAGATTGATTTGGATACTGTATTTGATAAGGCCAGATACAATAATACAAAAAGACTCTCCTCCCCTTTAAAAACCCACTCTCCCTATTGTATGAAACGTAAAAACAAATGACACATGACTAGTGAATACAAAACCAGTCATGTGCCATTTTTTACGCGTTGATCTTTGTACGAGTTACAGTTTTTCGCTTTTTTATCGTTTTTCCTTCTTTCTGTTCCAATTTTTCTGGTTTTGTTCGATCAATTGAAGCTTGGAGCGCAGCCATTAAATCCATAACATTATTTGGTTTATCTTTCGTTTCTTGTCTAACCGTTTCGTCTCCAGTCCTTTTTGCTTCTATTAAGGTTAATACGGATTCCCGATACTCGTCTTTATATTTTTCAGGTTCGAATTGTGACGTTAATTGGTCAATTAGTAAAATTGCTGTGTCTAATTCCTTTTTCAAAACTTCATTAACACTTGGCACATTTGGAACATCATTTGCTTTTCGTACTTCGTCTGGATAGTGTATCGTCTCCATAACTAGTGTATTATCATATACACGAATGACGGCAAGTTGTTCTTTTGACCGAATCATAATTTTTGCAATGCCTACTTTTTCAGTTTCTTGCAATGCCTTCCTTAATAACGCATATGCTTTTACACCACCATCATTTGGTGACAAATAGTAACTACGATTAAAATAAATTGGGTCAATATCAGTAATTTTCACAAAGTCTAATATCTCAACCGCACGATCTTCCATTTCCTTATCTAATTTTGCAAAATCCTCTTCTTCAATAACGACATATTTACCTTTCGTATATTCATACGCTTTAACAATCTCGTCGTTAGAAATTTCCATCTCACAGTTAGGGCAAACTTTTTCATATTTAATCGGTGTATGACACTTCTTATGGAGGCTGCGAAATTTTATATCTTTGTCTTCTATTGCTGCATGTAATTTCACGGGAATATTGACTAAACCAAAGCTAATACTCCCTTTCCACATCGTATGCATATGAATCCATCCTTCTTCATTTGTCATCCTACAAACTCTTTTTGTTTATTACTTTTCTAAAAAGAACAGAATTGCATACGTATAAACTTTTGGTAATGAACGATATAGTTTCTTGAAACAAGATGTTATACGAGAATGAATAAGTTTTCGTTAGTTTTGAAACAATAATGGTGGTGATAAAAAATGAAACCAATGCTACCATCATTATCCTTTCAAGTTCCTACAGGTCAAGATTGGGTATATGAAGTGAAATACGACGGCTTCCGTGCTTTGTTAAAAATGGATAATCAAAATATTGTAATGATCAGTCGAAATGGGAAAGATCTCCTACCTCAATTTCCGGAAGCTATTCAGTTTTATAATCAAGAGAAAGCAAAATTAGCACAGTACTTCCCGATCATTTTCGATGGAGAACTAACAATCCTAGAAAATCCAAGTAAAAGTGATTTTTCCCTTATGCAAACACGCGGTCGATTACGAAGTGAAAAGCGCATTAATGAAATGAAGGAATCGAATTATGCAACATTTCTTGCCTTTGACTTGTTAATGGTAAAAGGACAATTTATCACAGATCAACCATTCTATAAGCGAAAAGAATCGTTAGTCAAACTAATGGAAAACAGTTACCTTCCATTACATCCAGATCCTTACAATAAAGTGTTTATTCAGTTCATCCCATACAGAAAAAAATTTCATCGTGTATGGGATCAAGTTGTACAAAATGATGGTGAAGGAATTATTGCAAAACAAATAAACAGTCAATGGATGGAGGGAAAACGTACAACCCAATGGATAAAATATAAAAACTGGAAAAAAGTACAATGTTTTGTTACTGCATTTGAAAAAAAGAATAGTTTTTTCCATGTCGCTGTATATGATCAAACAAATATTGTTCCAATTGGCTTATTTAAAAATGGGATGAATCAAGAGGAAACTTCTGCTCTTTTAAGTGTTATGAGGAAAAATGCTCTCGAAGAAAATGATCAGTTGATTTATGTAGCACCGTCTATTTGTCTTGAGTTGTATTACTTACAATTTTCCGAACATTCATTACGAGAACCATTTTTTTCTCGCTTTCTCTTTCACGTTTCACCAACAGAATGTACGTTAAATAAGATATATGAAAATAAACAAGAAAGACAAATTGAAATTACCCATCCAGATAAACTGTTATGGAAAAACAACCCCATTACAAAATTAACTTACATCAATTATTTACAAGATGTTTACCCGTATATGGCACCATATTTACAAAATCGTTTATTAACCGTTATCCGCTATCCCCACGGTATTTTTGGTGAGGCTTTTTTTCAAAAAAATTGTCCTTTGTATGCCCCAAATTTCGTTGATACATATATCAATGATGGGATTAATTATATTCTGTGTAATAATATCAACACATTTTTATGGCTTGGAAATCAACTAGCTATCGAATTTCACATTCCTTTCCAAACGATTAACAAAACAAATCCAACTGAAATCGTAATCGACCTTGATCCACCAACAAAAAGGGAATTCCCACTAGCGCAAGAAGCTGCACGATATATAAAAAGGGATATTATTGATAAATTAGGTCTTCGTGCTTTTGTAAAAGTATCTGGAAATCGTGGCATTCAAATTTACTTTCCTCTTAATGAAAATCGTATTACTTGGGGTGAGGCACGCCTGTTTACAGAATTTATTGCCCGCTACTTATTAGCAAAAAATGAAAACCACTTTACAATTGAACGGTTAAAGAAAAAACGCGGCAATCGACTATACATCGATTATATTCAACATGCAGAAGGTAAGACGATTATTTGTCCATTTTCAGTTAGAGGTAATGCCAACGCAGGAGTGGCAGCACCTATAGAATGGGATGAACTAAACAAATCGATCACACCAGATGGTTTTTCCATGGAAATTGTTTTAAAAAGGTTAAAAGAAAAAGGAAATCCGTTTTCCGATTATTTTCAAGTTATGAATGAAGATCCATTACAAGAAATAATACAGATTTTAAAAAAGAAACCGCATATTTAAAGGCGGACTCTATTAGAGATGGATGTAAAAGACTAAACAGCTGTAGTTCGCCGAAATAGCTTTTTTCAGCTGCGATTGCATACTACTAGAGCCTTCCTTTTGGGCTTATGTGCACAAGGAAAGTAAATTAGAAAATTTATACTTTCCTATTAGCAATAAAGACTACTTTCATATTCGAAGGCAGTCTTTAAATTTCTAATCCATTTTTTCTAATTCTTGAATCATAAAGCTTTCATCCATCGGACCAAAATGAACAAAATGGATAACGCCCTTTGTATTAATAAAATAAGTAGTTGGCAAACCATAAATTTGATAGACTTTAAATACTTCTCCTTCCACATCTAAAGGAATAGGAAATGTTATATTTAATTCTTCTGTAAACTCCTTAACTTTATCTACTGTTTCTTTCCCCACTGTTGAATTAACCGCAACAATTTCAACCTCTTGATTTTTATATTTTTGATAAACTTGTTCCATCGCAGGCATTTCTTCTCGACATGGCGGACACCAAGTAGCCCAAAAATTTAAGATCACTTTTTTTCCTATTAAATCACTTAAGTTTACTTTTTCGCCTGACAATGTTTTTAATATAAAATTAGGGGCTTTATCACCTACTTTTAAACCCGATTTAATCTTTGCATTCACACTTTCTGTTTGTTCATGACGAATTTCATCTTTTTCTTTTTGATCTTCCTTTTGCCAATTTAAATAAATATCAACCGTAAAAAAAATGACTATCGTAACAATGATGCCAATCAGAAATTTTTTCATTTCCATCACCCTTGAATAGAAATATCATTCATTTAAATACTAAATTAGTCGTATCTTCTCTTCAATACATGTCATTGCGAGGACGATTACCATTTTTTCTTCCCATGTTAACCTTTCTTGAAACGTTATAACTGGGATATTTAACCGAAATCGGCTTGTCCATTCAAGAGGCAGCCACCCCTTTATTTTCATCGCAACCTGTCTATTTTCCTTCATAAAAATAAGACGATTATTTGCCTGTCTCTGAATGAGCAATGAGTAATTTGGAAAATATATTTCACCCACTATATTTTTACAATCTTTCGTAAATATCATACCATAAATTTGATTATTATTTAGTGAAAATACAATTGTACCTCTTCGCCCTTTTTTTAATTGCATTTTTAGTTCTGTGCCTTGTTCAATAAGGATAAGCACTGGTCCCTTCCATGTTTGCCTCAGTTTAATTTTTATGTTGGAAATTCCAGTTGGTTGAAAAAGATAAAAATCCCGTGATGTAGCTTTTTCAAGAAGAAATACATTTGAACGTTGGTCTTTATGAATTGATTTTCTATCGTAAGGTACGTGTAATGCCTTTTTTATATAAAATAAGTGAACCATATAGTAAAAAAAACTAAAACCTAACAATATGGTACTTAAAAGTGGTGGTTTTGGCTGATAATTTATCAAAAATGTAGCTATAATTGCAAACATCGTAAAAAAGAAACTAATATTAAGACTAACATCACTTAACTTATAATAAAAATCTTTTATCGACATAGAAAACATACCTATTCCCCTTTACAACGAAGAGTATAATAATAAAATTTTTGATTAGTTAATAAATTGGGATAATGTTAATAAAACTTCATATAATAATAGATATGAATCATCGTTCCGCTTCATGAATAAAACTCTACAACGTTTCTTACTTTGTAAAAAAATATTATAAATTACTACTTTCTATTTCTAGACATTTTTTGTATGATACAATTACTAACATATCTTATTTCACAATTGAAAAGCATTGGGAAGGCAAATGGTGCGCCACCAGATTACCTGGTTCTAGTGGGTTCGATTCCCACCCCGAAATTTTTTAATATTTATCTAAAAAATTTCGAGGGTGGGATTTCCTCTTTGTTTATTTTTCAGTAATCCCCCCTCAGTTCGGAGGGATGAACAATGATATTGAAAAAAAGAGATTTAACAGATTGTTTAGCACTTTACCCATTACTCATTCACCCTGACGTCTTCCCTTACGTTCGATACAAACCAGGGTCCTATGAAGAATTTTTGTTTATGACAAAACAGGGAATAGAAGCGGAAGAACGTGGTGAAATGATATCACGAACAATTTCTGATGAATGGGAGCAACCAATCGGTACAATTAATTTATATGATATTGACAATGGGGCGGGTTTTTTAGGAACATGGCTCGGTAAACCTTATCATGGAATGGGATACAATATACTTGCAAAAGAGATGTTCTTTGATGAAGTATTTTTCCATCATCATATTGAAACAATATTTTTACGAATTCGGAAAGAAAATCTTCGCTCCCAAAAAGCGACCGAAAAGATTCCTTATGTTACTTTTGCTAATTATACAAAATCCTCAGTTTATGAGTCGATAAATAATAATCCGAAAGGTTATCAATATAATTTGTACGAAATTACAAAAGATGCTTATACCTTATATAGTAAAAAGAATGCATCTCAACTTACTGAGCATGCTCACCAAATGAAAGCATAAAAGCGTTCGATAATCGGACGCTACTTCTTATTTCTTTCCGTAAAGTTCAATGGCATTAACGATTGTCGTAGCATAAATCAGCTCAAAGTTGCGAAGAAATTCAGCTGAATCGGTGTTAGCTTAGCAGTTATTATGTCAATCATTAACGCTGTAATTTTATATATTTTCCGCTATCCGATTGCGAAATCTATACAAACGAAATTGACGTAGCTACATTAATTACTTTCTTCTTACTATTCGCTCTTTGTTTCCAATTTTCCGATGGGATACAAGCATCTATTCAAGGTGGGCTTAGAGGATATAAAGCTGTGAACATTACTTTAATAGCAACGCTTTGTGCGTACTGGGTGTTTGGACTCCCTATCGGCTATGCAGTAAAACTTACAGACTTTGGTCCATATCGATATTGGATTGGTTTAATGATTGGGTTAGCGGCGAGCGCCCTATGATTGGCAGCAAGTCTTCTCTATATCCAAAAGAAAAAGGAGAAAACGAATTCGATTAATAAATGAGTGACTAGACTCACCATTCGTCCCGTTTACACATAATATAGGTACGAACAAAACTTTTATATATTACATAATTAAGGCTTGATAAACACTACTTCAATAAAATACTCGGCAACAAATTATTGAAAAGTGCCTAAACTAAAGAGGGTGTTGAAGATGTGGCCATGGAACTTTTTTGGAAATAAAACAAACTTTGACCCATTTAAATATATGAGTGAAGGAGAATTCCAACAAACACTGGAAAAATGGATGAAGCAAGCTTTCCCAGAGTATATTCAATCCATCATTAACAATCAAAACTCTGAGAATAATGAGAAACAACCGGTAGATCATCATCCTTCCCCCATTCAAAGCAATGTCTTTGAAACGCATGATGACATTTTTATTCGTATTCCAATACAAGATGAAGAGATATTAAACAATATTAAAGTTTATTATAGTTTAAATAAATGTATAATTGATGGTTTAGATAAAAATGATAGTCCACAAACAATTATCTTACCTGCTACTGTGAAGAAAAAAGGTGCTAAAGCAATTTACCGAGACCAAATATTAGAAATTAAAATTCCAAAAAGTCTTGATTGGCAATATAGTGAAATCGATGTTGATAAATTTTAGAATGGTTAGGATAAAAATTTGTTTACAGGGTAAATTATTCCTATAAAGAAAATGAATAGGGGATGATTACGATGGCAACACCATATCGCTGTCCAAATTGTCGCACGAATAAAAGTAGATTTAATATTATTAAACAAGTAGCAGAATCAGTAAAACTCGACCCCAAAACTGGTTCTGTCATGCAAACTTATGAGAATGGTAACTTGGACGCCATTCATTTACCCTATCGGGGACCTGAGTATAAAATTCAATGTGGTGTTTGCGGATTAATTGAAGATGAGAGAATGTTTGCCAAATTCGGAGAGAGCTCAATATAGTTTTCGTGAAAAAGTAAAAGCATATACAGTCCTTCATTATGTTGATGAAGGACTTTTACTTTCCATTAAAAAGGTGTTACAAGTCTGGATGAACTCATAACACCTTTTTCTACTACATTTTTCTATTTCAATTGTTCTTTTAAGACATTTACTGCTTTCTTCATTTGTGGATCATCTTTAAGCATTTTATCTCGTAAAGCTTGCATGATTCCAATAGTAGTATCCCCTGTTACAATACCCGTCGGTTCTAAGTCATGTTCTTTTTGAAATTGAATGACAGCTTTTTCCATACTTTCATCAAAAACTCCATCTACCGAATCAAGTTTGTAACCAAGAACTTGAAGCATTTTTGCAATCGCAGACACTTGATCATTTCCACTCGATTTTTTAAGAACTAATTCTGGATCTACATACGGTAAATTAGCATAGTCCGGCATTTTTACAAGATAATCTGGAGTTATTCCTTGTTTATGAATCCACTTTCCACTAGGCGTTAACCATTTAGCAGTTGTTAATTTTATACTTGAACCATCCGTATACTGTGCAGCTGTTTGAGCTGTCCCTTTGCCAAATGTTTTTTCACCGACAATTTTTATTCCAGCTGATTCTTGCAATGCACCAGCTAAAATCTCCGAAGCACTTGCACTACCACCATCGACAACGGTAACCATTGGGAGATCGAACGCTTCTTTTTGATTCGAAAGCTGCCTTTTTCTCTCACCATTTGCCTTTTCCATTTGGTAAATAACTTCTCCTTTTGGTACAAAGAGGCTTGAAATATCAATTGCTTGATCCAATAAACCTCCAGGATTTTGTCGTAAATCTAAAATTAGTCCTTTCATTCCTTGTTTCTTCAACTCATCAATTTGGGAAACGAGTTCACTATATGTATGTTCAGAAAAAGAAGTAATTTGTATTTTTCCGATATGGTCATTTAACATCTCACTATAAACAGTCTCAACCGGTATAACATCACGTGTAATATTTAACTTCACTAGTTCCTTCACACCAGGACGTGAAATGGTTAAGTTTACTTTTGTACCCTTCTTTCCACGAATCAATAATACTGCTTCACTAGAACTCATTCCTTTTAAGCTTTTTCCATCAACTTCTAAAATAATATCATTTGCCCTTAAACCCGATTTTTCCGCAGGGGAACCTTTGATGGGTGCAACAATGACAATATTATTATCTTTTGATTCAATTTGAGCACCAATTCCTTCAAAAGATGAAGAGATTGTTTCATTAAACTCTTTCGTTTCATCAGCAGTCATATAATCAGAATAAGGGTCTCCTAAAGATTCAACCATCCCGTTAATTGCCCCATCAATTAACTTATCTTGATCGACTTTTTCAATATAATTCGTTTTTATACTATCAAAGGTTTCGTATAGTTTAGCAAATTCTTCACGATCACGAATTTGAATTTTTTCCACAACTTTTTCATCACCAAATGATAAAACAAACGCGGTAATCCCTGCTGTTAAAAACACGATGATAAATAAAACCATAATCGCATGGAATTTTTTTAATTTTATATATTTATTTACTTCATTCCCATCGTTATTCAGTTGTTCATTTTTCTCATCTATTTTTTCACCATTATCCATTTTCCTCACCACTTTCAATGACAATATGAGAGATGTTTATCGTTATATTGCTTTTGCTTTTTGGAAAAATTCCTCTAATGTCCAATTATTTTCATAAATTGTTTTGGCAGATTCTTTTCCAACATAACGAAAATGCCAAGGTTCATATTTATACTTAGTTATATTCTCTTTTCCTTTTGGATAACGGAGAATAAAGCCAAATTTATGGGCATTATCTCTTAACCATTTCCCTTCATCCGTATCTTCAAAAGCTTGTGTTAAAGTATAATTTACACTTCCGGCTGAAATATCCATTGCTAAACCTGTTTGATGTTCACTTTGTCCTGGTAATGCAACTGCTTCAACAGCTTTATCTTTTCCTTTCGCATTCACTTCTGCTTGAAAGACAGCTGTTTGACGTTTATAGGAGCGATAACCAGAGACGGCAAATAAATATATCCCTTCAGATTCTGCTTGTTTAAACATCGTTTCTAGTGCTTTAGCAGCATCTTTTTTCATGTAACTTTTTTCAATGTCTTGGTCACCGAAGGAAAATCTCACTTTAGGTCTTACTAAATCTGCTGGAACATAATTATCCGGTAAATAGGCGGACTCTTTATTAACTAAAATTAAAAGATTGTCCAAATTTTGAATGACTTCTTTTCCATCTTTTACTGCCACTACATTAAAATATTTCTTTTCTAATTGTATGCTATTTTCACCATCATTAGACTTTTCTTCTACTTTGGTATTTTTATTCTCTGTTTGTTCTTCTTTATTAGCAATACGATCTGTATTGGCATTTTTATTTATTTCTTCTTGAGTCGTTTTTTGGTTGTTTTGAGTACTTTTGTGCGAATCTTGATTTATTGCGCAACCAGAAATAAGTATTGTTGTTAATATTGTTACTGTTAATGTTTTTATCTTCATGTTCTCACCCGATTTGCTTTTTTCAACATTATTCATTTTATCATTCTATCCGCAGATTGAACAGATATAAAGTGAACTTCAATAAATATATCAATTATTATAACATTTCCATTGTCCTTATCATGTGTACCTGATGGAGGAGATTGAGTTATATGAAGTATAGTTCCTGAAAGTGAGGGTAGTTTGTTTAATTGAGGTATTAAATAATATACAGCCCTTTTTTCAAAGATAATTACTACAATATAAAAGAGCTAACGTTTAAATGCTTGAAAGTGAACAACAGTTTCAAACGAATATCAAGCATTTATCCGTATAGCCCTTTTTTAGACAATATAAAATTATTTCAATGCCGAATCTAACGCTACTTCTATCATGTCATTGAAAGTTGTTTGTCTTTCTTCTGCAGATGTTGCTTCCCCGGTTAAAATATGGTCACTTACCGTTAAAATCGATAGGGCTTTTCGATTAAATTTCGCTGCTAATGTATATAAAGCTGCTGTCTCCATTTCAACTGCTAATATACCATATTTTGCCCATTTTTCATGATCTGCATAATCATCATAAAAGATATCTGCACTAAACACATTACCAACCTTTAAATTTAGCCCCTTTTCAATTCCTGCGTCATATGCCTTTTTCAACAGTTCAAAGTTCGCAGTCGGAGCATAGTCCATTGTACCACCGAAGATTTTTCTATTTAATTGAGAGTCAGTCGATGCACTCATACTTAAAATGACATCCCGTACTTTAACATCCTTTTGAATCGCTCCACAAGTTCCGACACGAATTAGATTTTGAACATGATAACTTTGCATTAATTCTGTTATGTATATTGAAATTGATGGAATCCCCATTCCAGTCCCTTGAACCGAAACTCTTTTCCCCTTATATGTCCCAGTAAATCCAAGCATATTTCTTACTTCGTTATAGCATTCAACATTTTCCAAGAAATTTTCAGCAATATATTTTGCACGCAGTGGGTCACCCGGTAATAAAATTGTTTCAGCAATTTGATTTTCTTTTGCACCAATATGTGTACTCATTTGTTTTTATCCTCCTTCTTAAATTAATAATCATATTCACATTTTCAATATACCATATTACTGTTGGACAGGATAATTTTTTCAATAAAATTAACGGATATTTCATCGTAATTTATTTAAATTAAGAATGAAGAAAAAAAGGAGGTTTGACAATTGGGTAAAAATCATCGGAATCGCATCAGCTCACCAAAGAAAAAGAACAACATCCCGAAAGAGGAACTAATTGCAGAACAAGAAGCTCACGGAAAAGATATTTATTCCGCTGAAAAACGGAAAAGATAATTAAAATACATCCGTATAACGAACGAGTAACTAAAGTCTTATACGGATGTCGAAATTATCTGTATGAAATTGACAAATTCAACCATTAGTGAATAACCAATTATCCATCTTTTTTATGAAAAGGATGGTTTGATAGAGCTTCTAATTTTTTAAGAATTTCCTTCATTTTCTTCTGATAACCTAATTCCCCAAAATTTAAATATAAATACTGATAGTCATTATACAAATCCAGTAAAGAATCAATATTCTCCAATTCTTGCTTTCGATTTGTTCCTTTTTGTGTTGGTGCTAATAGTTTCTTTTTCTGTTTTAATTGTTGTTTTTTCGCATTCAATAACTTTTTTGCATTTTCCTCGTTCGTTATATATGTTAATTCTTCTTCACTCGCCTCAACCCATGCCCCATCACTTAATCGTGAACATTCGTAAATAAAATCTTCCCAGGATGAATCTTTATAGCGCCATATCTCTGCTCGAAAACCAATAATAACAAATAAATCTTGACCGTAGCCTTTAACACGGACAATATCTCCAAATTGAAATCGATAGTCAATGTGGATATTTTCCTGCTTTTGTGGGGTCACACCTACACTATTCGGTTTATTTCCTTTCCACGACATTAAATTTTTTTCAAAATATAAGTTATTGCTATCTTTTAATTGATAAAACCATTCTCCACTTATTTGATAAATTTTATTAATTTCAGAAATAATACCATATTGAACAACAATAACACGGTCACCTAAACAAAATTTCGGTTGTTCATGTTTTGACATTCCCCCTATCCCTCACTTTCTTGCTGTTTTTTTATTATATGCAACAAAGAATTATGATGAAACAATTTAAAAGGGAATGTCTGAATGGATATGTAAAAAATCAAAATCAATAAAAAAAGTCATTCAAGCTAGATTCCCAATCTATTCATGAATGACTTGTTCACTTATTTATTCTCGATACTTTTATATAAATCCCAAGCATGATCAAAAATGGTCATGGTTGGTAAATAGTCACCATTCATTTCTAAATAGCGGCTTAACTCGTCATAATCACTCGAATTCTTTGGAAATCCGTGATCCCGAAAAGCATTTTCAGCAAAATTTGCTAGTTCATCCCGTTTCTTTACCTCTGAATTTCGATACCGCATTAAAAAGTGATAAAACGATTTTCCCATTTTCTCTACCTTCCTAAAAAAATTCGTGACATCGATATTTAATTATTATGGTGCCACTACCTTATGTTTCAAACAATGATTTATATTTCCCGTATCCTTCCTTCTCCAAATCCTTTACTGGAATAAACCGTAATGCTGCGGAATTAATACAATATCTCAAACCAGTCGGATGAGGTCCGTCTGGGAAAACATGTCCTAAATGTGAATCACTTGTTTTACCCCGGACCTCAGTCCGAATCATTTGATGACTCGTATCCAGTTTTGCCACTATTTCTAAATCTTCTATCGGTTTTGTAAAGCTTGGCCAACCACAGCCGGCATCATATTTATCTTTCGAGCTAAATAAAGGTTTCCCTGACACAATATCAACATAAATTCCTTCCTCAAAGTGATCCCAGTAATCATTACGGAAAGGTGGTTCTGTTCCATTATTTTGAGTGACTTCATAAGAAACAGGAGAAAGTTTTTTCTTCAATTCTGCTTTTGTTCGTTCCATTTATTTTCCACCCCAATATTTTTTTATAAATGCTGCACGGCCAGAGCCAATATAATAACGATTATAATGTAGTGGATTCTTTTTATAATAATCTTGATGGTATTCTTCTGCAACATAAAATTCCTTTGCGGGTAAAATTTTCGTCACAATCGGTTCATTAAATCGACCGCTCATCTCTAGCTCCTTTTTTGATTGTTCTGCTTTCTGTTTTTGCTCTTCATTTATATAAAAAATAGCCGTCTTATATGACTGACCTCGATCAAAAAACTGACCTCCTGGATCTGTCGGATCAATTTGTTGCCAAAAAACTTGGAGTAATCGTTCATAAGAAATCATCGCTGGATCATACGTAATCTTTACCGCTTCAGTATGACCTGTTGACCCTTCACACACTTCTTCATATGTTGGATTCTTTGTTTCTCCTCCAGTATAACCTGAAACAACTTCAATAATGCCTGGCCACTCGTGAAATGGCTTGACCATGCACCAAAAACACCCGCCAGCAAAAATCGCTTGTTCAAACTTTTTTACAGCCATAATCTTACCACTCCTAAGTAATTAGGTAATTTTTATTGTATCAAATTAAAATAATTCATGTAAAACTATCTGCAATTTACTGAACGTTAAAATCAATTGCTATTTTCCTCTTTATATTATTTTGATAATATATCGTTAGAATACATGATTGGTTTTGAAAGGAGTACATTAATTTGACCATCCAGTTACCAGAAGCTTTTAAACATAAGATAGAAACTCTATTAAAGGAAGAAGCTGACTCATTTTTAGCATCTTATAAAGATAATCGTACTGCAGGCATTCGCCTTAATCCACTAAAAATCACGAATGAAAAATGGGAGAGAATAAGTCCATTTTCTATAAAAAAAATTCCATTTCATCCTCAAGGTTACTACTACAACTATGAGGCTGTTGAACCTGGAAAGCATCCATACCATTTGGCAGGACTTTATTATATTCAAGAACCAAGTGCGATGGCCGTCGCTGACCTTCTCGATGCAAAACCTGGCGACATTGTATTAGATTTATGTGCCGCACCAGGTGGGAAATCTACCCAAATTGGAGCTGCAATGCAAAATCAAGGGTTGTTAATCTCCAATGAAATTCATCCTAAGCGGGCAAAAGCATTATCAGAAAATGTAGAGCGATTTGGGTTAACGAATACAATTGTAACGAATGAAACGCCTGAGCGCTTAGCCAATCATTTTCCTCACTACTTCGAAAAAATATTACTTGATGCACCTTGCTCTGGGGAAGGAATGTTTCGTAAAGATGAGGAATCAAGATGTTATTGGAGTCAAGAACATGTGGAACTATGTCAAAAGCGACAACTTAACATACTTGATTCTGCCTATCAAATGTTAAAAGAGGGAGGAATTCTTGTATATTCAACATGTACGTTCTCTCCGGAAGAAAATGAACAAGTGATTGAAAAATTTATAGAAAATCATCCTGATATGAAGCTTGTATCCATACCTAAATATCATGGTATGGAGAGCGGACACCCTGAGTGGACTAACAACGGGACTTTAGAAGTTGAAAAATGTATTCGACTATGGCCACATAAGTTAAAAGGGGAAGGCCACTTTGCTGCGAAATTCATTAAGACTTCATCAACTCCAAACAGTTCAACAAAACAAATGGAAAAACAGAAAAAACAAGAACTGCACGATTATTTTCAGTTCGAACATGACTATCTTCAACATAAATCTTGGAACAACTTAACTGTTTTTGGTTCGGTCGTCCATTCATTGCCGAACAATTGTCCTAGTCTACGTAGTCTGAAAGTTTTACGAGCCGGATTACATTTAGGTGAACTAAAGAAAAATCGTTTTGAACCAAATCACGCTCTAGCATTAGCCTTAAGAAAAAGTGAATATAGTCAAATATTCAATTTATCAACGCATGACGAAACTTGGAAGCAATATGTCCGTGGTGAAACGATAAAAGGTAATGGGGATTATAAAGGATGGGTTTTATTAACAATAGATGATTTTCCAATTGGTTGGGGAAAAGAGTCGAATTTAACCATTAAAAATTATTACCCAAAAGGATTACGCATTAAGTAAAGTGTAGAAAGGTCTATCCAAAAAGTAAACTTTCGAAAAAATGTTCAATAATCAATTTGTTTTAACAATGTTTGGAGATAGGAAAAGGGGCATCTAGAAGTCGAAATATAACTTTCTGGATAACCCCTTTTTTCATTGATTGATGATTAAAGAAAATGATATATCGTCATTTTTCAAATCAAATGTTTCTGCATGAATACTTAATTGATTTTTCAATTCAATATCTGATAAATGAATATAGATTAAATGTTCATTCGGAAAAATTTCAACCCACTTTGGAAAATGGTAATTTTTCCTAATGAAATTCATTACATACCTCGTTGGAAGTTCGAGTTTTCCAATACTAATTGTATTTTGAGTTAAAACAATATCCCCATTTTTTAACGCTTTCGGCTGAAAGGTTAATTTCATTTCAACCTCATTATTGAATATAGGCAATGTTCCGTAAAGCTCAACCTCTTCTTCTAACCAAACTTTATAATCAATTGGGCCGTTCGCATTTTCTTTTTCAATAAATTCATTTATAAGTACGTTCAAATCTTTCTTTTTTGCAGCTACAAACAAGCTTGGGCTCTTATGATTATTTGAAATCCCTTCTTTTATATCCTTTGGCTCGTTAATCGGTAAAAACATCAACCCTACAAAGACGAGAACAATTAACATATTAATGATAACTAAACTGAAAAATGCTTTTTTCCAAGAAAATTTAATCGTTGTTGTTTTTTTGGACATACATCCCACCTACTTCTATGTGACTCTGAAAAGTGGCGAACACTTTGCTAGCAATGAGTTCATACCCTCGATTATTCGGATGAAAATGATCTTCATACAGTAAATTTTCTTCTGAATGCAAGAAAACATCGGATATATCAACAAAATACGCATCTTTATATCTATTTAAGACTGACTTGGAAGTAGCATTCCATTCGTCAATAACCGTCTGAAATTCTTCAATATCACTAAACCATTCCAAAAATGGATTGTATAGTCCAATAAGAACAATTTTAGCATCGGTATTATTCTTTCTAACCGTTTTAAGTATTGTATTTAACCGTTTTTCATAATTATCAATCTCCGCTTCAAAGACGTCTAATTGTAAATTCAAGAAGTTATCTTTTACTATTTTCATCATATCATTTCCACCGATTGTGATTAAAACGACGTCAGCATGTTGGATTGACTTTTTTACCGTTTCATTTTCCATTCTATCTAATAATTGGATTGTTCGATGACCTGTTACACCAAAATTTTCAATCTCAACATTTTTTACACTTTTTAATGTTAACAAATCTGACTGTAAATATTTCAAATAGCCGCCTTGATTTGTCTCATCACCGACACCTTTCGTCAGTGAGTCTCCAATCGCAGTAATATGCAAAGGCTTAGGGAAAAAATTATTTGATAATTCCTTTGTATGAAGGTTCGTAGGAAATTGACGATTAGGTTGAGTAGAAACAGACGACTGAAAAGTTGACGTAATAAACCAAGATAAAATAATCAGTACGATTAGAATCGTAAAAAAGGTGATTTTTTTCAAAGAAGTCACCTACTTTAAGTTAAGTTTAATATTGTTATATAATGATTATATCATACTAAAACTATAAAAAATAACATGCAGGCATTATGATGACTGCATGTTTATTTTTCATCAAGCAATACTTCAATATCACTTTTTAAAACATCATATGGGACATCAATGGCAGAGTAGTATTTTACAACGGTACCATGCTCATCAACCAAAAACATATCTGTCCCATGGTTTACCTGTTCTTCATTTTCAGGTTTGTACACATAAAATTTAAAATTATCTTTGGCGAACTGTTCAATATATTTTTGGACATAGCCCGTGAGGAAATGCCAATTCGTTAAATTATCTGTAAATTTAGAAGCGAATTCTTTTAAAACTTCTGGCTTATCTATTTCTGGATCGATGCTAAACGAGACTAATTCAACATCTTTCCAACCATTATCTTCAATCATCTTTTGAATACGAGCCATATTTGCTGTAATTGGTGGACAAACCGTGTTACAGTTTGTGAATATAAAATTTGCTATCCATACTTTTCCTTCTAAGTCAGATAAAGAAAAACGTTCCCCGTTATGATCGGTAAATTCAAAGTCTTCAATTGGCCAGTCGACTCGGTTTTCAATTGTTTTTGCTGAACAACCTACTAACAAAATAACGATTATTGCTACGAAATAAAAAACTTTGCGCAAATCTCGCCCCCCCTTTGTTCTTGACCAATATTGTAACAGACTCGCCTAACAAATGGAAATATAAAGAATATTATCTAAACAGTCAACTAGTATCTCGAACTAATTAGGGGGCAACTTTTTAACTATTCATTTCAAGTAGATTGACTTAATCATTGGCAACCATTACTCAGCATAGTATGTAAAACCAATTGCTCCAGGACCTGTATGTGTACTAATGATTGGAGTCGTTTCTACAATAGGGATTTCAATATTTCCGTAGAGTTCTTGCAATTTTGTTTTTAATCTCGTCGCAAGCTCTAACCCATCCGCATGTGCAAGACCGATTCCTTTAATGATTTTCCCATCAACATCTTCTTTAAAATGTTTAACTAATTGTTTCACAACTTGATTATGATTGCGGACGTTCGAAATCGGATCATAAGCACCGTCTTTAAGACCAGCTATCGGCTTAATATTTAATAAAGAACCAATTAATGCTCTTCCTTTTCCAATACGCCCTCCTTTTACAAGGTTTTCTAACGTATCAACGACAACAAATAATGTTGTAGAATTCCGTACTTCATTTAATCGGTCTAATATTTCTTTCATAGATTTACCTAACTTGACCAATTTACATGCCTCAATTACTTGAAACGCAAGTCCTTTGGAAATATACTTAGAATCTATGACTGTCACTTTCCCATTATATTGTTGAGCAATGGAACGGGCTGTTTGTACCGTACCACTTAATGGTTCGGAGCAATGGATTGATAATACTTCACTCCCGTCCTCAGTCAATTCATCATAGATTTTCGTAAAAGCTCCAATTGATGGTTGGGATGTTTTCGGTAATTCCTCGCTCATTTTCATCTTTTCCATAAATTCAGAAGGAGTAATATCTACACGGTCTAAATATGTTTTACCGTCTAGATGAATTTGTAAAGGGATGATGTGAATTCCTAGTTCATTTGCTTCTTCATTTGATAAATCGACCGTTGAGTCTGTTACGATTTTTATCGTCATAACATGCACATCCTCATTAAAAATATTTTAAGACTATCCTTTTTATAAAATAGTAGGGGCTTCTACTAAATATCGTTCGAAATATTTTGAGAACACCCATATTTGAAGTTAAATCGTACTATTGACTATTCTCTGTTAAAGTCACTTTCTCCACATGTAAATCCCCTACTCCCAACTAACTATTCTGTCACTTTTTCATAAAGTATATAATCATAGTCATACGGATTTTTCTCGTCTTTCATTCCTTTTTCTTTTGAAACAAGTTGAAATTTTGACCAGTCCAGTTCAGGAAAATAAACATCACCTAAGAACTCATTATATATTTTTGTTATATAAAGCTTGTTCACATATGGAATGAAAAGCTTGAATACCTCAGCACCGCCTATAACAAAAAATTCGTCAGATTGACTTAAACAATAATCGATCAAATCATGACTTGAATGGAAAACCGTACATCCGTCAAAAGACATCTCCTTATTTCTCGTTAGGATAATATTTTCACGTCCTGGTAAAGGTTTACCAATTGATTCATACGTTTTTCTTCCCATAATAATTGGATGGCCCATTGTAATTTTTTTAAACCTTTTCAAATCATCAGGTAAAGTCCAAGGCAAATTGTTATTGCTTCCAATAAGATGATTTTCATCCATTGCAACGATAAAAGAAATCATACACTAACTACCCCTTTAATGGCTGGATGTGGATCATAGTTTTCTATCGTGAAATCCTCATATTTAAAATCAAAAATATTTTTCACTTCTGGATTTAGTATCATTTTCGGTAATTGTTTCGGTTCTCTCGTTAATTGTAATTTTACTTGTTCAATATGATTAGCGTAAATATGAACGTCACCAAATGTATGCACAAATTCACCAAGTTCAAGATCACATACATGTGCAATCATCATCGTTAATAATGCATAGGAGGCAATATTAAACGGAACTCCGAGGAATAAATCTCCTGAACGTTGGTATAATTGACATGAAAGTTTACCGTTTGCAACATAAAATTGAAATAAAGTATGACATGGAGGTAAAGCCATTTTATCAATATCACTAACATTCCAAGCATTAATAATTAATCTTCTTGAATTTGGATTCGTTTTAATTTGCTCAATCAATTCTTTTAATTGATCATGTTCTTTGCCATCTGCTCCCTTCCATGAACGCCACTGGTGACCATATATTGGACCGAGATCACCATTTTCATCAGCCCATTCATTCCAAATACGAACACCATTATTTTGTAAATATTTCACGTTCGTATCCCCTTGAATAAACCATAATAGTTCATGGATAATAGACTTTAAATGTACTTTTTTTGTTGTTAACAGAGGAAATCCTTTTTGCAAATCAAATCGCATTTGATATCCAAAAACACTTATTGTTCCTGTAGCAGTCCGATCTTCCTTTTTAACGCCATTTTCTAATACATGTCTACATAATTCTAAGTATTGTTCCATCGAAAAACCACCTTTTTTACTTTAATCTTCTAATATACTCATAAGTTTTCGGTGCTCGTATTTTTAGCAATTGGTTGGATTCATTATTAGCATAAAATAAAGCAAATATTTCTGTAAAGTATTCTTCTGGATTCGACTAGTAATAATTATTATCGCCGAATACATCTTTCACTTCAAGTTTCCATATAGATAAAAAATACGGATTATCTCTTATTCTATTGAAAACAATTCGATCTATCGAATGGGCTAATTCATGTAAAACTAAATGAATCGAATCATGAATGTGTCCTTTTTCATATGCACCAATCTTTACAAAAAACATTTTCCCTCTACTTGATCCCGGAACCGTATTCCATGTTACGTTTGCGTCTAGATAACCTCTTGGTGTAGTCCCTCTTAATTTTTCATTCATAGGTGTATCTGTCAATCTACCGATAAAGAAATAAATCTTAATCCGATTATTTTTTTATATAAAAGGGATTTAGGGAGTAGATTTATTTAATTAATCATTGGTAGAACTTCAGAAGGAATCTGATTTACATTAGGTAGGAGAATAATCGATGAAATTTTCCGTCTTTATTCATATTTATATTTTGGTCTAATTGTTTACTAACCACGTCTTTCAGAAAGATATAATCAAATGTTGCTGCCGAACTTTTGCAAAAAAGAACGACTAACATGAATACAATAAGGGATTTATTTGGATGCTTCATGATATACTTCACCCCTTACTATAAAGGAACCCTTCAGTTGAATAGGCTAAGACGATATTATTATAACATGAAAGTCTATTGAATTATGAATAATTGATGTAACAATTATAGGAAACGACGAGCGTGGAAAAAAACACATACTTTAACAAGTATGCGCCTGTTTCCTGTAAGTAAGATTTAATTTGCCCATTTTGGAGGTGTGTTCTTATCCCAAAAAATATTACCAAGTTCGTAATGGGTCTGAAAATCATCATGATACGTATGATAATGGAAATTAAACCAATAACCTTCAAGTGGACGTAAATCACGTCGCACATGAAACCGCATAACATCTTTTCCTGTTTTTTCATTATAAATGTGGAAGATTTTTTCACTTAGCCCCTTCCCGTTACCTTCAGATATTGCTAATTGAGCAAAGTCTTCATCTGTAAATTGCTTGGAGACATCTGTAATGGCCCTTTCGATTTTCGGTAAAATGATTTGTTGGAATTCATCTTCAATGACCGGACCAATTTTATCTCCAAATTTCTTCCATGACTGCTCTTCACCGATTTGAATTGCTTGCTTCACAAAATATTCTTGTGGTGATAAAACTTGTCCTTTTATTGGCGTTCCGTAAGTATACTTAAGATATTCTTTTCCGGCGTTCGATTCTGAACCTATGAAATCATTTTTTTCAGGGTGATCAATAGAATTATTCTCGGCCTGGATTGTTTGAAAAGGAGTAACCATTCCAAATGTTAAAGTTGTAACCAGTGCCACGAATGCTTTCTTCATCCATTTATTTTTCATTCATGGAACCTCTTTTCTAACAATTTCTATGTTTCTATTATACTTAAATTTTTATAAGAATGTAAGCAGTTTATTTAATTATTTAACGGTTTTAAACAGGATATCATTTCATTTCGTATTTTGTTCGTATCTATCAAAAATGAATTGGGAAAGAAAAAAAGAGCTGTTTTCAAGCTAGGTTGTCTATACTTGAAACGAGCTCTAAAAAAACGATTTATTTAGCAATGGTCTGCAAATGCTGTTAAAATATTATCAACAACTTCTTCAACTGTATGACCTTCAATTTCGTGCCTTGGGATAAAATGAACAACTTCTTTCCCTTTTAATAAAGCCATTGATGGAGATGAAGGTTCAATGCCAACAAAATACTCTCTCATTTTCGCAGTCGCCTCTTTATCTTGACCGGCAAAAACAGTAACCAAATGATCTGGCTTTTTCTCAGAATTCTGGACTGCATAAGTGACAGCTGGCCGTGCAAGACCACCAGCACAACCACATACAGAATTAACAACAACAAATGTCGTTCCATTCACATTTTCTATAAATTGTTCAACATCTAAAGCGGTCTTTAACTCTTGAAATCCTGCACTGACTAATTCTTCTCGCATCGGCATAACAAGTTGCCGCATATATTCTTCATAAGCCATCGACATTATGAAAAACCTCCTTATACATTTATCCAACCTATTTATATGAATCATTTATATTTTACAATTAATTCCATTCAGTTGCAAAGCTACTTGTTTTAGTTTTGTTTTCGTGCTTCTGTCATTTGTTTCCAAACAGATCCTTTCGCAACTTCTCCTCCTTCAATTCTTTCAATTGCCATTTTAATTTGTAATGCTACTTCGAATTCTGAATCATTTTCCGCCGCTTTTAATGCTGGTAGGGCCTTTTCATCACCAGTTTCATATAAGAACATTGCTGCTCTCCAGCGAACAATTTTACTTTTATCTTTCAAGGCGTTAATCATTTCATCTTGCGCCTCAATAAATCCTAAATCACTCAGACAGTCGCCAGCTGTTCTTCTTACCGTTACCGTTCGATCTTTCAAACCTTTATAAATATAGGGAAGAACCTTTTTATCCTCAATCATCCCCAAATAGACGACAGCTAGTCTACGTATCGATGGTTTTTCATCATTCAGCGCCTTCTCAAGTACAGGTAAATCGGCTAATGTCGGTTCTTCCATTTGTTCAAGAATTTGATATCGCTTTTTCCAATCAGAATGATCTAAATCTTGTAAAGTTACTTTCCTATATTTTTTTTGAACCGGCGCATTCGTTGGATTCAATGCCGAATGAACAAGAGCATCTAGCCGTTCTTGGGGATATGTTGCTATCATTTCGTCCACAATCGTATGGCCAATTTCTTCAAAGTCCCCGTAACGAACACCTTTGTCTACCCATTTTCTTAAAAAAACGATATTGTCATCTGGAAGTTGAGCGTTTGTAATTGCCTGAACAAATTGTTCCGGTAATGCAACACGTTTTTCTGTATGACCATCCGTTAATTTTACTTGCATTGGTATTCCTTTAAACATTTGCACGTAAACTTGGACTTCCCCAAAGTGATCATTCTGTTTCATCTCAATTTCACGATTTTGTTGTTCTACTTCTCCGAGTGAATAACGCACTTGTGGTAATATATCTTTCCAATCTGCCTTTGGATATCTTTCAACTGCTAAAAAATCTGCCACATGATAAACACCTTTAACACCATCTATATGAATGATTGCACGTATTTCTTCAGGCGCCTCATCACTCTGTTCTTTTGTATAATTATTCCTTGTCCCTGATGGTAACTCTTCATTTAAAATGATTTTCATCGTATTTGGACTCGGTGTTGGTTCAATCGACTTTATTTTCATTAATTTATTCACCCACTTTCAACATTCTTTCTATCATCTTAACTCGAATCATTTTTGTAGGCAAAAAATACGACCTAAAGTTGCCGTTTCTACAATTAAAGAAAATTCAAGGCTCAAATCTTAGATGGAATAAGAGCTCAAAGTTCACCAAAAAAAATTTTTCGGCTGTGCGGTCATCGTGTACTTATACGTATAGGACAGTAGAAATTGGGAACTTTTTACTTCTATCTATGCTAAAAAGTTTGTACTTTCTTTATACCCTAAAAAAGCTAGGTCTCAGTGTTTATCCGACATCAGACCTAACTTTATAAGTTAATCTTCGACGATTTCAGCCAAATACGACCATCGATCAATTAAATGTTCGAGTTCTTTATTCAGCTTTTGTTCTTCTTCCATTAGAACTTGTAATTTAGTAAAATCNCAATCATCCCCAAATAGACGACAGCTAGTCTACGTATCGATGGTTTTTCATCATTCAGCGCCTTCTCAAGTACAGGTAAATCGGCTAATGTCGGTTCTTCCATTTGTTCAAGAATTTGATATCGCTTTTTCCAATCAGAATGATCTAAATCTTGTAAAGTTACTTTCCTATATTTTTTTTGAACCGGCGCATTCGTTGGATTCAATGCCGAATGAACAAGAGCATCTAGCCGTTCTTGGGGATATGTTGCTATCATTTCGTCCACAATCGTATGGCCAATTTCTTCAAAGTCCCCGTAACGAACACCTTTGTCTACCCATTTTCTTAAAAAAACGATATTGTCATCTGGAAGTTGAGCGTTTGTAATTGCCTGAACAAATTGTTCCGGTAATGCAACACGTTTTTCTGTATGACCATCCGTTAATTTTACTTGCATTGGTATTCCTTTAAACATTTGCACGTAAACTTGGACTTCCCCAAAGTGATCATTCTGTTTCATCTCAATTTCACGATTTTGTTGTTCTACTTCTCCGAGTGAATAACGCACTTGTGGTAATATATCTTTCCAATCTGCCTTTGGATATCTTTCAACTGCTAAAAAATCTGCCACATGATAAACACCTTTAACACCATCTATATGAATGATTGCACGTATTTCTTCAGGCGCCTCATCACTCTGTTCTTTTGTATAATTATTCCTTGTCCCTGATGGTAACTCTTCATTTAAAATGATTTTCATCGTATTTGGACTCGGTGTTGGTTCAATCGACTTTATTTTCATTAATTTATTCACCCACTTTCAACATTCTTTCTATCATCTTAACTCGAATCATTTTTGTAGGCAAAAAATACGACCTAAAGTTGCCGTTTCTACAATTAAAGAAAATTCAAGGCTCAAATCTTAGATGGAATAAGAGCTCAAAGTTCACCAAAAAAAATTTTTCGGCTGTGCGGTCATCGTGTACTTATACGTATAGGACAGTAGAAATTGGGAACTTTTTACTTCTATCTATGCTAAAAAGTTTGTACTTTCTTTATACCCTAAAAAAGCTAGGTCTCAGTGTTTATCCGACATCAGACCTAACTTTATAAGTTAATCTTCGACGATTTCAGCCAAATACGACCATCGATCAATTAAATGTTCGAGTTCTTTATTCAGCTTTTGTTCTTCTTCCATTAGAACTTGTAATTTAGTAAAATCACTTCCTGCTATTTCCATTTCCTTTCTCGTTTCTGCAATCCGTTCTTCTGTTTTCGCAATGATCCCATCAATCTCTTCCCATTCTTTCTTTTCCATGTACGTCAGTTTCTTTTTCGTCGGTTGAGTTTCAACTTGTCTCGGTTTCTTCTCTACAGCTTTTTGGTCCACTTGTTCAATCTTTTGGTTAGCCTGTATGAGATAATCTGAATAACTACCGAAATATTTCTCAATTTTTCCGTTGCCTTCAAATATAAGTAGTTCATCACAAATTTTATCTAAGAAATACCGGTCATGAGATACAGTTATTACAACTCCTGAAAAGTCTTCTAAAAATTGTTCTAACACTGTTAAGGTTTCAGTATCTAAGTCATTCGTTGGTTCATCTAATAGTAAAACGTTTGGTTCTTCCATAAGTAATTTTAACAAGTATAGACGTCTTCTTTCACCACCAGATAACTTTCGAATTATTGTCCCGTGGGTATTCATTGGAAATAAAAAACGTTCAAGCATCTGTGCAGCAGTGATTGTTTGACCATCTTTCGTATGAATGACATCACCAGCTTCACGAATATATTCAATCATTCGTTTATTTACGTTCATATCAATAGCATCTTGTGTATAATACGCTAACTTAACTGTCTGACCAATGGAAATATCACCATCGTCTAATCGATCTTTACCTGCAATCATATTGAGTAATGTTGATTTTCCACTTCCATTTTTTCCGACTATACCGATGCGATCATTTGGCTTTACTAATAACTGAAATTGGTCTAGTATTTTTTTTGTTCCAAATGACTTATTGGCATTTTTGAATTCAATGACGTCTTTCCCAAGTCGAGATCCAATCATTGCTATGTCTAAATTTTGATTATCAACTTTATTTTTTACTTCATCTTCTAGTTTTTCAAAACGTTGAATTCTTGCCTTTTGCTTTGTGGAACGAGCTTGTGCACCTCTTCTTACCCATGCAAGTTCTCTACGATATAAATTATTATTTTTTTCTTTTTGACGTTCTGTCTCTTCTTCTCGAACCGCTTTTGCCTCTAAGTAATCAGCGTAATTCCCTTTATACGAATAGAGACTTCCTTGGTACAACTCAAAAACTCGATTAGCTACAGCATCTAAAAAATATCGATCATGGGTAACAAATAATATTGAAGCTGTAAGTTTTTTTAACTCATCTTGAAGCCACTCAATCATGCTGTAATCAAGATGATTCGTCGGCTCATCTAGTAATAGTAAATCTGTATCATTCATTAAAACTTCCGCCAATGCAACCCGCTTTTTTTGTCCACCAGACAACTGGCCTACGTTTATATTAAAATCATACAAGCCCAACCTTGTTAACATTGTTTTTGCTCGAGAACTAACGTCCCAACCACCTAAATGATCCATTTTATTTTGTAACTCAAAAAATCGATGTAACAATTTTTCATTTTCGGGCTCATCTTTTAATTCCGAAATGACCTTTTCATAGGAGCGAACCGTTTGATTTAAAGCGGTATCTGTTGAAAGTACTTGCTCTAAAATCGTTAATTTCTCATTTAATTGTGGTTCTTGAAGTAAGATAGAAATGGTGTAATCGTTAGGCATTGTAAATTTCCCTTGATCCATATCTTCTAAACCAGCAATAATTTTTAATAAAGTTGATTTTCCCGTACCATTCACACCAATTAAACCGATTCTTTCCTTTTCACCTACAGCAAACGAAATATCCTTAAATAAACGTTTGTCGCCAATAGATTTTTCTATATTATTTGCCGTTAAAATACGCATGTTTCACCATACCACTTTCTAATCTAATCTTTATTTTATACAAGTTTTTACTTTATCGTTGTATCATTTGAAATAACAAATCCGTAACTGATATAGTCTGTTCAATGAGTGGATCTATTTTTTCTATCGTATCTTCTGTCAATAGCTCATACTTTGTTACAATATAATGAAAAATCGTTCGTTCATCCATATATACTTGTTTAAACCTATCTACATGATATTCCTGCCCTGGGAATTGCTTGAACAATTTTGCGATTCGCTTCTTTAATATTTCATCCATATTATTTTCTATCATGAACTGAATAGAAACACTTACTCCTGGAACGGTTGTCATCGGCATCCACTCCGAAGCAATTTGTTTAAAATTTGAATTCAATTCCAATTTAACTTTTAGCAATTGTTTACGATCTCGTTTATGAATAAAAGTGATATTGTACGCTCTTGACAAATCAGCTAAATTTACAATATCATTTCTTTCAATTATTATTATGTTCCCTTCTAGGTCTTGATCATAAATGAGTCCCTCGAACACGACTTTAATATTTTCATATGCAGTTGGATCGAACATCGTATCATCCTTTGTATAAAAGTTTTCTCTATTATCAATTATGTATATTCTACCATTACAGCATCTTCTAATAAATATTTCTAATTGTTCGCGAAAAATTTATTACGTAAAGTCGAATGACTTTTAATATTTTGGGAAAACTATAGAATGAGGTGAAATATATGGAAGAAATCATTGCTGTTGACAAGAATTATAAAGGTGACATTATAAGCTTTAAAACGTCGACTGGGCGAGTAATTTCTTACTTAAAAGCGATGGAGGCAATTGAACAAGGTGAAATTGTTGGAGCTAAAATCATTGAAACAAATGACTTTGAACAACCTTTTATTATTCAAGCGATGAACTCCACTGACCAATATTTTGATAATTACCCTCCTATTTTCTAAATGAGTCTTTATACTTATTTTTATAAAATGGTAAAAATAAAGAGGAGATTAAAAGCTTTACTCCTCCAATTGGTTTCGAATAAGCTCTAACTCCCGTACACGTTCAGGATTCTCTTCAAAGTACTGGATTAAATCACCAATGCGATCAATTGCGTCCCAACTTAAATGATGTTCAATTCCTTCGACATCCCTATATATATTTTCATCCGCAACACCAATTATTCCTAAAAATTTTTCCAACAGTTCATGACGATATACTAAACGCTTCCCCATCTTTTTCCCTTTTGTTGTTAAAACGAGACCACGATATTTTTCATAAACTAAATAATTTCTTTTATCTAATTTTTGAACCATCTTTGTTACCGATGAGGGATGTACGGATAACATTTCGGCAATATCAGATACTCTAGCATAGCCTTTTGTCTCGATTAATAAATAAATCTGCTCTATATAGTCTTCCATGCTTGGTGTAGGCATTTTCTAACCTCCAGATTACTCATCCCATATTGATATCATTTTACTATAGTTCAATTTCGTAAACAACATTCACGTTTATTCCCAAAGGACTTATAGAAGTAAGGAACTTTTGCTTAGTAAAATTAAAACTTGCTATATCTCAAAATATGAGAAACCGTCATATTATACCTGAATTTTCTTGACTATGAATGCGCTTTATTGTATATTAAATTTAATCATTAAACGTTATGCGTATCTGTAATCGTTTTTTGATAATTCATTTTTATGGACACAAATGTGTCGGGAGAGTTTAGGAGGAAGAAATATGCAAAACGGTAAAGTAAAATGGTTTAACAATGAAAAAGGTTATGGCTTTATTGAAGTTGAAGGTGGAAATGATGTATTCGTTCATTACAGCGCAATCCAAGGAGATGGATATAAATCTTTAGAAGAAGGTCAGGAAGTTTCCTTTGAAATCGTTGAAGGAAATCGTGGACCACAAGCAGCGAATGTTGTTAAATTATAATTAACTTAAAATATAAATGAAATTATTCAGGCTGGTAAAAATTAACCAGCCTTTTTACGATAATTTCTTCCCTATTTCCTTTATTTTCACACCTACAGTGCACTGATTAATACAAAATCGATGAGCATACCTTCTCCCCTGTTCCTTTTTAAAGTGGTTAAATACAAAACATCCATCGCAGTATGTGGTTAATAATTCATCGATTTCATCATATAGTTCAATTCTATCTTGTTCAGAACGTTTTTCACGTGTAGCAAAGTCTTTTTTCATCTATTTATATCACCTATCTTTTGTTTGCTATTGATCATTATACGGTGTAGTGCTTGGCGAGCTAATTGATCAGCCTCTTTATTATCATTTCTAGAAATTAGTTCATATGCCGGATAAATATGCAATTTTTCTACTTGCTTTTCAATTCGATCCAACCAACGATTTAGATTTTCCTCATAGCATGGCCATTCACCTAAAAGTTGCATGAGTAATCCTTGACTATCGCCTTTTATCGTTACTTTTTTATTTGCAACTTGTAAATTGGTTATATATTTTAAAGCGTAATGGAGTGCTGCATATTCCGCTTCATTATTTGATTCTAAAAAGTCAATCCTCTCATTAAGACGTTCTCGAACCCATTCACTCCCTTGTTTATAATAAATTACAACTCCTAAACCAGCTTCACCGGTTTCTTTTTGATAACTGCCATCGAAAAACATTGTAATATCATCAGGTTCATGTTCAAGTTTTTGCAATATCTTATTTACTTCTTTTTTATTCCAAGTTAAACCTGTTTCGTCTTCGAATTCCAACTCACGAACGCGCCCCGTTTTTTCCAAATCCTCTATCATTTCAAGGAGAGAATCACTCTCAATCCAATCCGAGACAAAGGTTGTTTTGATATTATTTTTATTTTGATAATTCCATTTAATTTTAAATTTCATCTTCTCATCTCACAATTTATTCGTTAAAATGATTTTTATATACAATTGTGTATTATTGTTAATATAATCGAATGGTACATATTTTATTCACATCACTTATTATACATAAAAATTGGAGGTTTAAGATGATTGAAGTTTATATTGATGGGGCAAGTTCTGGTAACCCAGGATTAAGTGGTGCTGGAATCTTTATTAAAGGGAACGATATATTAGAAGAATATTCAATTCCATTAGGCATTATGAATAATCATGAAGCTGAATTTCATGCCTTCATAAAAGCTTTAGAAATCTGTCATAAAAAGGCTTATCAAATCATTTCCGTTCGCACCGATTCAAAAATCGTTTGTGACTCTGTTGAAAAGCAATTTATTAAAAGGGAAAATTTTAAACCATTATTAGAAATGGCATTCGAATTTATACCTAGCTTTGATCTTTTTTTTATTAAATGGATCCCTAGCAAACAAAATCAACATGCAGATCGGTTAGCGAAAGCTGCCATCCATAAAAACTAGAATTTCGATACGATAAAAATTACTAGCGAGGAGGTTCATTCGTGAAAAAGACATATTTCGCTGATTTCACCTTATTGTTGGTTGCATGTATTTGGGGAGCCACATTTGTTGTTGTTCAAAATGCAATCTTATTTTTGGAACCACATACATTTAATGCAGTTCGTTTTTCGATTGCGGCAATTTTTCTTTTTTTATGGCTCATTCTATTTAAAAGAAAGGAATTAAAATTATTTAATAACAAACTTTTACTCTCTGGTATTGCCATTGGTTTTTGGCTTTTTATTGGTTATGCCTTTCAAACGCTTGGGCTTGTGGACACCACCTCTTCAAAAGCTGGTTTTATTACAGGATTAAGTGTTGTTCTAGTTCCAGTTTTCTCGCTTTTCATTTTAAAAATAAAACCAAGCTTAAATGCAATTACGGGTGTTTGTATTGCAACAATCGGACTTTATTTCATGACAATGAGTGGATCTAGTGGAGTGAACATCGGTGATTTACTTGTATTTATTTGTGCTATCGGTTTTGCAATGCAAATTGTTTATACGGGTAAATATTCTACTCAATTCCCTACATTACTACTGACGGTCATACAAATTGGTACAGTTGCTCTATTTTCTAGCATCAGCGCTTTCCTTTTTGAAAACTGGCAAAAAGTAATTCAACCAGAAATTTTATTTAATCGGGAAGTACTTTTCGCTTTAGTTGTGACAAGTTTCTTTGCAACCGCATTTGCCTTTTTCGTTCAAACATATTTTCAAAAATATACTTCTGCAACCCATACAGCATTAATCTTTGCAATGGAGCCTGTATTTGCAGCAATTACCGCATATCTTTTCGCCAATGAAAGAATGTCTACACATGGCCTTATCGGATCCACACTCATTTTACTAGGAATGATTTTAGCTGAACTACCAATGAAGCGGAAGAAACTTGTTGAAGAAATCGTTCAAGAGAAAGTAATCTAAATCAACAACGAAATGTAGTGCCTTAGGGATTTCTCCTTAAGGCTTTTCACTCACATTTTCAATTACAAAGTTTCGTGGAAACACTTGCAGATGTCTATAATAAGCTAAAGTAGATGTCGCTGTTTTACATAATGATAAGCCTTACTCTTACTATTAATATTTTCGCTCTTTAATGATTCTAACAGTGATAAATAAAAACTGCCATCGAATTTCTTTTGCACTTTTAACGTAATCTCAATAGCGATTTGTACTAAATGTTCATCTGCATTTGTATACTCCATACCAAAATAAATAAAACCAATCGCATCCTCTTTAAAAGGAAAACCTTTGCCTTGTAAGTATTGAATATATTCACCTACAGCTTGTTTTGCAGCACTCATTTTATCATCCTTTGAACAGTATTCACACATTTCCCTAGAAATCTTCTTTACTTTTATCTAACATTTTCCATTAAAGTTTGTAAATATTTTATCATGTAATCGATCAATAATAACTTATGGAGGTGAGGACATATGTCCGGAAATCGAGGAAAGAAAGCACCCGGGGTGAACCCACAAGGATACGGTCAAGACGGTTTTACAGAAAATCCAAAAAGTAAATTAGAAAATGCGGCAAAAAAGAAAAATACGAAATAATGAGGGGGAATGTATCCCCCATTCACGTCAAATTCAGTAAATGATCTTTTAAGCCTAGTAATTTTTATATGCTTCGTCTCGTAAATTTTAAAGAAAACTATAAGGACGCCAGTTCCTCTAGGCGAAACGAGAGACTTGAGTTTGCTTGATAAGAAAGAGAGTTTTTCGGCTTTGATGTAGCTGCTAGAGCCTTTCCTTGTACGCTTATCCGTATAGGAAAGGAGAAATTGGAAAATGGATACTATCCTACTAGCCTAAGACATACGTACTAACTAATTGAACTCTCCTCTTGCCATCCCTCAATCATCGTTAAGATTCGAGACATTCCTTTAATATCCAGCCTTCTTAAGTTATCTTCCAAATCCTCACTGAAAAATGAAATTCGAGCGTCTTCGATATTAAACTCTAATGGAACATCTAATTTAATTTCCGCTAAAATTTTGGAAAGAATTAATGAGTCACGGTCTTTTTCAATTTTCTTTCGCTGACCAGGTGTTAACATATGCAAAGAATCTAATATATTCTCGACACTATGAAAGTCACGAATCAGTCGTTCAGCTGTTTTCGGTCCAATCCCTCGAACACCCGGGTAAAAATCGCTTGTATCACCTGTTAGCCCCTTAACATCAATAAACTGTTGGGGGTGATAACCGTGCTCTTCAATAAAACTTTCTTTCGTTTCTACATCATAATGACCAATTCCTTTTTTTAGTAAAGCAACTGAAATATGATTATCTAAAATTTGTAGTATATCATGATCTCCTGTAACTATGACTACTTCTGCTTTATTTTTCATCTCGCTCGCAATAGTTCCTAAACAGTCATCGGCCTCAAATCCCGGTACGCCAATATTTGGTATGGAAAAAGCTCCGGTCACTTCTTTTGCTAAATCAAATTGCGGTATTAATTCGCTCGGAGGTGCAGGTCGATTTCCTTTATAATCTGGGTATAATTCATTACGAAACGTCTTCTTCCCCATATCCCAGCAAACGGCTACATGTGTTGGCTGAAAATGATTAACGGCTGTAAATAGATGCCTTAAAAAACCATTTACACCGTTTGTCGGAATCCCTTCATCATTATACATAAATTGTCCTGTATAACTTGTTGCGTAAAAAGATCTAAATAAAAGAGCCATCCCATCAATTAACAACAATTTAGAGTTGGTATCATTCAATCATGTCACCTCAATCAATTGTTTACGAACTCGAATTAAGTTAGGGCAACCTAATCAAATTTCTGTTCACTATTGTTATTCACAAATAATAATTCTACCTTATTTAAACGATTTTTTAAATGGTTCAAATCAATTTTGTCTTCTAAAATCGTTACAAAACCTTCATATTGTTCGCTTGTTTCTAGTAATAATTGATCTAGTAATCGTTTAAATTGTTCACTTAATATTTTAGAAAATAGCGTTAAAATATTAGCTTCCATTTTTTGTATATATTTAATGATATGTTTTTCTACTATTGTCTGAATTGCTTCAGCCATTAATTTTTTTTCATTCTTTTCAAAAAATGTCCGCGTACTCTTAAACATCGAAAGCGGTTTTGAAAATTCTTGTATTGGTATATCTTTTAATTCATTTGTAAAAGTTGGTGTGTCTATCCTAGTCATTTCAAATAAGCTATAGGATAAATTATCATCTAGCTCGCAAAGCCGCTTTGTCATATGTTCAAATGTTTGGTTTAACTTCATAGATAAGAAGTTTTCCAAACGTAAAGAAGTAGCACGCAATTCTTGAGTTAAATCAAAACCAATCGATTGAAGTAATTCCTTACAAGCACGTTCAAGTGCTTTTTTTACTTCACCTCCACTACCTTTAATTGTCGCAGGGTTAAATGCTTCAATGAAAAAGTCGTTAAAACGATAATTGGCACGTTGCCGAATATAATAGACTAATTCATTTAATTCTTGTTTTATTTGGTCTTCTAATAATGAGGTTGTATATCCTTTTATTAATTTTTCACTTTCTAATCGTTTTTCAAATAATATTTTCCGCTTTTCTTCTTTTTGTTGCTGATTCGTATTCGCTGTTTCAACTAAATGCCGTAATCGTTCTACAGCATGATTCCACTCATTTTTACTTGTTGTAAGGGCAATTTTCCCTAAATCATAGGAAATGAATCGATAAAATCCTTGCTCAAATTGTAAAAACTTCGAATCATAATTTTTCCCGGACCGTCTTTCTTTTAACGCATTCATACTGGAGACTGGATAAATTTTCGGATTACGAATTCCATATGATAATAGCTGGTCTTGAACATAAATTACCACATCATTAAGTTCTTCCTCTGAATTGGCAAGGTCAATCGCATTAACAATAAAGAACATTTTATCAAGAGCAAATTGATCTTTTACTCGTCCAAGCTGAATTAAAAACTCACGGTCCGCCTTTGAAAATGCATGATTGTAATAAGTAACAAATATAATCGCATCAGCATTCTTTATATATTCAAAAGCAACATCTGTATGTCGCGCATTAATTGAATCAGCTCCTGGAGTATCAACAAAAGTAATGCCATGATTTGTAATCGTGGAGTCAATATGGAAATCAATTGCTTCTACAAAACAAGATTTTTCTTCTTCAGCAACAAACTGTTTAAATTCGTTTTCACCTACCGACAATTGTTTTCCTAATTCATCTTTATAAATCGGATAACCTTTTGCAAAGGCCGATAGAAAAGAAATTTGCGTTTGAAACTCTTTCCGCTCATTTTCTTTTTTCATTAACTTGTTAACAGTTTCATATGCTTCAGCAAGATTCGCCGCTTGCATTCCGAAAATTTCTAACGCCTCATTAATATCGGAAAGTAATTGCTCTGTACGTTTTAAGGTGACTACCCCTGTTTTTGCCGGATGCGCTTCATTTGCTGGTAAAATACGATTAATTGTTGCTGTAGTCGGATTTGGTGAAACCGGCAGTAGCTTTTCTCCAATTAATGCATTTGCAAAAGATGATTTCCCCGCACTAAAAGCTCCAAATAAAGCGACCGTAAACTGTTTCTCTTTTAAACGTTTTGCCCTTTCCATCAATTGTTTACTTACTTTCTCCATCGTCGGGACATCCCGAAGTAACTGTGCTGTTTTTGTCAATTTATGGATCATTTGTTGTTGTTCCGCATGAAACTCAATGGCTGGATCTTCATCCACGTATTCTCCCAAATGTTGTTCCGGTTCTTTCTTTTCTTTTCGTTCAACATTATTTGCTAACATTTTCTCATCTATCATTTCAACAATTGGATTCACTTGTGTTAATGCTTGTATGTTTTTCATTATTTCTTCATTTAAATCGCTATTTGAGCACGTGTGGATCTCATATAGACGATCTTTTGCCATTTGATATTCAACGTCTAATTGTTCTAACTGCTGTTTTGCAGTAACTAAAGTTCGTAATCGTTCTTTCTTTCCTTCTAACTCTATCCGTTCTTTTTTTACATCGCGGCTAAGTTCTTGTTCAAACTCTCCAAGTATTGGCTGTATGAAATGAGTGACATGTTTTTTTATATTGTCCGTTACATCTTTCGTAAAATTAAGTACTGACTCCCCTGTTACAAGTGCTCCTCGTTTCACTGCACTACGAATGACGTCTTTTGGCAATGGAATAGACAGATGTTGAACTTTCACTGCTAAACTCATCTGCTCCATACCATTTTCTTTCATATATTTTCCGAATAATTCCTTTAGATGCCAAAGTATTTGCGTATTTACATTTTCTTGAACTGCTTTATAAAAAGCCTCATATTTTTTCACTTTTACTTCTTCAGTCTTTTTCTTAGCAAAAAAGAGACCTACTTTAAAATCTTTTTGTTCTGTTTCTAAGTATTCCTTTGCCAATTCACGGGTTTCAGAAGGCATTAAATAAGCATTTTTTAATACGGCTTGCAAGTCTTTGTTTACGTTTATTGAAAAATGATTCAGCTGCTCTTCTTTTTCTTGAATTTGTTTCGTTAGCAATGTTAGTTTTTCTTCTAATTTATTTCGTTCTTCAAATGATAATGAGGATAATACATTTTCCAGTTGCTCCCGTATTTCTTCTTGCTCATCTCGTTTTTTTCTCAGATGCTCTTCCATTAGTAAGTTTACTGACCCATCGAGACATGATTGTGTGTTCGTAAATTGTTCCTGAATTTCTTTCAATACATCTTGAAAATCATTGTGAATATGATTTTCTTCTTTCAAACTTGTATAAAAAATATGTTTTGGAAATATATTCCACTCATGAAATGCATGTTCAATTGATTTCTTATAATCTGTAAACGAAAGTTCCTGTTCTTGATGTTTGTCTATCATATTGACTATTAAGTATATTTCTTTTCCTCGCTCGACCATTTCTTTTGTAAATAAAAAGTTTTCCTCTGCTAAAACATGGTTATAATCCATAACATAAAATAAAACATCCGCTAAATGGAGGGCAGACTCAGTAGCAAGCCTATGAGCATCATCAGTCGAATCAATACCTGGTGTATCCATAATAACTGCACCATTTGGTAAGCTTTTAGATGGTACATCTATTTCAATCGAACGTATTTTTTTACCATCTTTAAAAAACTCTTTTAACTGTTCATAACGTATTGTCGCTGGATATTCGCGAATAACACCATCTTGAAAAAATACTTTTATCGTTGACCTATCACTTACCTTTAGTTTAACAAGATTGGCGCTTGTCGGAATCGGACTAGATGCTAATATTTCTTTCCCAATAATTTTATTAATCATACTCGATTTCCCGGCAGAAAAATGCCCACAAAACGCAACAATCCTTTCATCATTTGTTACTTTCATTAGTAACTCAACAATTTTCTCTGCGGTTTTTAAGTCTCCTTCTTCTCTATAAAACCGATAAAATTGATATAACTTGTTAAGAAGTTTTGTATCCTCTTTTGCATTTACTGTAACTGAATTCATTTTGTAACCCCTTTGTGTGAATACGTATTGTCAAAAGTTTTTATATTAAATAGGTTAACAACCATTGATTTATAAGGCATTGAACAAAAAAAGACTTGCCACCCCCTAAAATCTATGGTTAATTGAGGTTACCACACACACAACTAACAAGATTGGAGTGAACAAGTCTGTATCCTCAATTATTAACCTATTTATTTGAATTTATCAAGTACCAAGATGAGACTATCAAAATTTTACAGACTCTTTTAATTGGAAAGAGTATGTTTGATAAACCCGAAGAAAAACCGATAAGCAAGCCTTATCGAAAACTACAGGTGGATGAGCTTCCGATTGTTGAAACACTTGAAAAGCTTGATTATCAAGAACTACTTAATGATTTTCTAGAAAAACACGGGAAACCATTAAAACCGGTTCGTAGACATAAAAACGCCAAAGTTTGTGTGCCTTCTCATTTGAATTGTCCAAAGTGTGGTGCTCCTTCTGATTTTCTTTATGCAAATAATGGAGATAAAGGACAATATCAATGTAAAGTGTGTGCGTGTTTGTTTAGCGAAAAGAATCGTTATTTGAAAGAGGCCATTTTACGATGTCCTCACTGTTCAAAAACACTTGAAAAGATAAAAGAACGAAAAGATTTTGATGTTTTCAAGTGTAAAAATAATCAATGTTCTTACTACCAAAAGAAGTTAAAAGGTCTTTCGAAAGAAGAGAAGAAACCGTTCAAAAAAGACCCACAAGCGTTCAAAATGCGCTATATATTTCGCCTGTTTAAGTTCGACTATAAGCCACTGTCGAAAGAGTCTCCAGAGTTACCGAAAGTAGATTTATCGAAATTGTACGTGTCTCCGCATACACTGGGACTTATTTTGACTTATCACGTAAACTACGGCTTATCAGCGCGCAAAACCGCGGCCATTATGAATGATATTCACGGAGTTTCTATTTCTCACCAAAGTATTTTAAACTACGAAAACAGTGTCGCGCTCATAATGAAACCGTTTATCGACCATTATCCGTATGAGCTTTCCAATCAATTTTGCGGTGATGAAACGTATATCCGTGTGAGTGGACGTTGGAATTACTTGTTCTTCTTCTTTGATACCGTAAAAAAGATTATTTTGTCGTATCCTGTTTCACCAAACCGAGATACACAGGCAGCTGTATTAGCCATTGATGAAGTATTGCTTAAGCTAAAAGAGATTCCAGAAGATCTTACTTTTGTGGTCGATGGGAATCCTATTTACCTTTTGGCTCAACACTTCTTTGCCCAGCACGATATCCACTTTGATGTGAAGCAAGTCATTGGATTAACCAATGAGGATCCTGTTTCAACGGAATATCGACCGCTTAAACAAATTATTGAGAGACTCAATCGTACTTTTAAGGGTAATTATAAGGCTACACATGGGTTTGGTTCAGAAAAGGGATCGGTATCCTATGTGACTTTATTCGTAGCATATTTTAACTTTCTCAGGCCACATGCTTCACTGGAGAATAAAGTGCCAGTTATGATCCCAGAACTCTCCAAATTGCCACACATGCCGGCACGTTGGACAAAAATGATTGAACTCGCTCAACAATGGCTTCTAGAAATACAAGCCGCCTAAATTTAGCTTTAGCTGAGCCCTTGAATGGTTTAACATTCAAACCAGCCATTTGGCGAAGCGAACCCTTGACAAACCGAACTAGCCGATGGTTTAAAATTTTCGGAAAACAAGGGCGTATTTGTCATGCCTTAATTTAGTTCCCTTCGCCCTTGTTACACCTAACTTAAACCATCGGCGTGTTTGTCAAGGGCAAATGGCGACGGTTCTCCACCTTATTTCGGAATAAATCTTGTTTGCTTATCCGTTTTTCATAGAACTTTTGACATTACCTGTGAATAATAATGATATTTTTATTTTATATGGTTTTCGATTATTTTCCTACTAATAACTACGGGTTACTAAACTTCCTACCATAAAAATTTTATGAAAAATATTATTAATTACGGTTTATATTAATAAAATTTGATAAAATAATAATGCACACGAAAAATGACGAATATCAAAGAAACTGCAAAAAATATATAGAAATCCGGATAATTCTTTTACGTAAAATTTTTTGCAAAAATATATCATCATTTGTTCTTATTGACAAGGGAAATCCTATCGGTGCTTCAGTATAAGAATAAAAAGTGAGGTGAGAAAATGAGTATTAGCGAGAAAATAACGAATATTCTAAACAGTACGATTCATTCGTTCAATAACGTCGTGCAAACACCTCTTGAGATATCGAATCCATCTTCTTTCAATCAACCTTTTCAGCACGACGCAATTGGAGTTTTTATCGGTATTACAGGGGATGTTTTAGGGCGGATCTTAATTACTGGTGATGAGGGAACATTTAGTAAAATCGGTGAGAAAATGTTCGGAATGCCACTTCTCGGTGAAATGCTTGAATCTTTTGCAGGTGAATTTGGTAATATGATTGTTGGAAATTTAAGTACAACCTTATTTAATAAAGGAATTACAATTGATATTACTCCTCCGACTATTTTTATTGGTAGTTCTAAAGTATACGGTTTTCAAAAAGCCATCAAGTTACCCGTATCAATTCAAACAATAGGTGACCTCAACATTATCTTTATGATTGAGGAAGCCGCATAACGAACTTCCATCAAGAAAACAAAGGGTTTCTATCCATGAGTTATGATACGATGTTTGTGTAAGTAGTGAAGCCCATTTTATAGATCAAACTCTTCATCATTGATTTTTTGTGTTTGAACTTCAATTATAATCGGCTGGAATCTTATTTCTCCGCATTTTGTACATTTTGTTGAGGATTCTTGAATTGATAAACAAAAATCACAATAATATTTCATAGAACCTCTCCTTATCATTTTTTTAATAATAATTTATGTGCATTTCTTTATGATGTGAAAAGGAGACTGTCCTAAATAAAGTAGAAAATGAATTCCATTTTATTTAGAACAGTCTCATTCCATTACGATATTTTCTGTTTTTGAATAAAGATTGTCGAACTACTTGATTTTAGTACATTAAAAAGAATGTTTAAGACAACTGCTGTTAAACTACCGAGGACAATCCCACTTTCAGTCAAAATTCGTAAACCTACAGGTAATGAACGAAACATTTCTGGAACAACCGTTACCCCTAATCCTAATCCAACAGAACAAGCAACGATAAACAAATTTTCTTGTTTCGAAAAATCAACTTGACCTAACATTTTAATCCCTGAGGCAATAACCATACCGAACATAGCGACCATTGCTCCACCAAGCACTGCCGGGGGGATGATTGTCGTAAACGCGCCGATTTTTGGTACTAAACCTAGAAGAACGAGTAGTCCACCAGCAGTATAAATAACATTTTTCGTCTTAACTCCTGATAATTGCATTAACCCGACATTTTGTGAAAATGTTGTATATTGGAAAGCGTTGAAAAAACCGCCAATGAAAATCGCGAGCCCTTCCGAACGATAACCTCTTGCAATATCACGTTCACTTATTTTCTGATCACAAATATCACTTAACGCAAAGTAAACACCTGTGGATTCAACTAAGCTTACGACAGCAACAAGAATCATTGTAAGGATTGGAGTGATATGGAATTCTGGTGTTGAAATAAAAAATAATTTTGGAATATGAAACCATGATGCATCTCTAACTGAAGTAAAATCAACGATGCCAATAAATGATGATGCAATCGTTCCAAATAAAATACCGATTAAAATCGCAATTGATCGGATAAAACCTGAGTAAAAACGAAAAATTAAAATAATAATCAGGAGCGTACTGAATCCTAACAATACATTTTCTAATGATCCAAAATCCTTACTTCCATCTCCACCTGCTAAATTATTCATAGCTACTGGTATTAAAGTTGTTCCTATGATTGTCACAACAGATCCAGTTACAACAGGTGGAAAAAAACGAACAAGTTTACTAAAATATTTTGCAATGAACATGACAAAAAGGCCGCTAACAAGTATTGCTCCATAAATCGATCCTACGCTGAATCGGTCACCAATTGCTATAATCGGGCCAACAGCTGTGAACGTACAACCAAGAACAACTGGTAAACCAATCCCAAAAAACTTATTTTTCCACACTTGTAAAATTGTTGCGACCCCACTCATCATAATATCAATCGATACTAAATATGTTAATTGTTGTGCTGTTAGACCAATAGCCTTACCGATAATTAGTGGTACTATAACAGCACCTGCATACATAGCTAACACATGTTGAATCCCAAGTGATGCAATTTTCGACTTCGATAAATTCATTTTTCATTTTCCTCCTCGTCATGTATAAACCACACCTTACCGTCTTTTAATGAAGCGATTTTTGCAAGAGACTCAATTCGAATGCCTTCTTTTCTTAATAAATGACCACCGTTTTGAAATACTTTTTCTATAACGATACCAATACCAACTAGGTTTGCTCCTGACTGACTCACAATATCCATTAAAGCTCTTGCAGCTTGACCATTCGCTAAAAAGTCATCAATAACGAGGACAGAATCTGTATCTTGTAATAGTTTTTTTGATACGGATATTTCATTATTCTCTTGTTTTGTAAATGAATAAACTTGTGAAGTATAAAGTTGATCAATCATCGTTAGTGACTTTCTCTTCCTTGCAAATAATACTGGTACGTTTAAGATTAAGCCAGTCATTACTGCCGGAGCAATACCTGACGATTCTAACGTTAAGATCTTCGTAATATGAATACTTTTAAAACGATTGGCAAATTCTTTTCCGATTGCAAACATTAATTCTGGATCAATTTGATGATTTAAAAATTTATCCACTTTCAAAACAGAATCAGATAGTACTTGACCTTCTAGTTTAATTTTTTCTTCTAATAACTTCATATCGCACCTCTTCTATATATTTTTAAAAACCTTTTTCGTAAACTTTGTTGTTATTCACCAAGGACGCACATCCTTAGGGCAGGACTCTGATTTTGCTTCTTTGAGTTCAGATAGTCGCCTTCTTGCTTTATTTCTCCTTGAAAAAGCAACAATCTTTGAGAAAACTATCTTAATAAAAAACCCAAAAGTAGCCCACATACGATTAAGTGAGCAATACCTTTGGGTTCGTTGAAATAAATCTATTTACACCAAATGTTTTCATAGAATCATTGCCCACTCATAGTCAGATTATTTACGGTAATCTGGTAGAAACTTGTGGGCCATATTCCCACGATTATACGAGTGATTTTATTTAATAGAAATTCCTAATATAATTATAGCACAGCAAACATACATTTACTTACATAAATTGTGAGATTAAACCGATTAAAGCACCTAAAATTGCACCAATGATTGGTATAGAAATATATAACGCTTTCTTCCGATAATCTCTTTTACGGGCAATTTCTTCAGGGGTTAACCAATTTGACATTTTGACCCTCCGTCACAGTTTTTATACTAATATTATATCGAATACGAGTTTTCGACAATATAGGACAAAATACCTATTTTAACTGATTAAAAAATGACAATCTTCCTAAATCCTTGAATTACCCATATATTTCAATGGAATTAATCGTATAAATATTATAGTATAAATATAGAATTATAACGAAAGGGCTAAAAGTATGAAAACTTTTGTTGCGAGGCAACCAATTCTTGACCGCTCAAACAATACATATGGATATGAATTACTATTTCGAAATAACTTTAATCGTAATACTGCTTCTTTAAATAACGATCTAGCCACTGCAGATGTTTTAGTGAATAGTTTTTTAAACTTTGACTTAGATGACCTAACAAATCATACTTACTATTTCATTAACTTTACGGAAAATTTATTATTAAATCATATACCTGAAAACTTTCCGCCATCTAAATTAGTGATTGAAATTTTAGAAACAATTTACCCTTCTGAAGAAATTATAGCTGCTTGTAAATATTATAAAAAATTAGGATATCAAATCGCTTTAGATGATTATCAATTAGACGAGAATAATCCAAATTCGTTTCAAATTTTGCCCTTTGTCGATATTATTAAAGTGGATTTTAGGACAACGGATGAAGAAATGAGGAAAAAAATTATAAAATTAAAGGATTTTTTTCAACTACGATTTTTAGCTGAGAAAGTGGAAACAGAGGAAGAATATCAAACTGCACTACTAGAAGGGTTTGATTATTTTCAAGGGTATTTCTTTCAAAAACCCGTTATTTTTACACGGCAAGAAATTCCAACTTTATTTCATTCCTACCTGTTATTAATTGATGAAACGAAAAAGCCTGAACCAAATATTGATTATTTAGCAAAAATTATTGAAGGCGATCTATCCATCTCTTTTAAACTACTAAAACTTATCAATAATCAATATGTGAAGTACCACAAAATTGAATCGATTAAACAAGCGATTATGCTTTTAGGTTTAAATGAATTTAGACGTTGGCTCTATATCCTGTCACTTAGAGACTCGAAAAAAAATAAGGACCCTTTAACTGAGAACCTTATATCTATGAGCTTAGTTCGGGGGAAATTTTGTGAATTAATAGCTGAACAAACGAATTGGAAAAAAGAGTCGTCTAGTTTCTTTTTAACAGGAATGTTTTCTTTAATTGACAGTATATTACACGTGTCGATACATACAGTTGTAAAAAAACTACCTCTTAAAGATAAAATTGTTGACGCACTTTTAGGTGAAAACAATGATTATCGGTCAGTACTTAATGTCATTATTGCTATTGAACAAGCTGATTGGACTGCCATTCCTAATCTTCTTAGTCAATTGAATATTCATATCGACGCGGTTTCAGAAGCTTATATGAAAGCTATTCGGTGGAGTAACCAATTGGTGACTGAAACTTCGATTACCCTTTCTTAAACCGTTTAAATCGTAGCCGACAAGTTAACCCACCTATATGATATTATAGGTGGGTTTATTCAAAATTAGTTAGCGTAAATCTCCTCGTATTTTTCGTTTAAATATTGAAGCAAATATTTCGGATTCGGACCTTCACCTGTAACCTCTTTTAAAATCTCAATAGGTTCTTTCATTTTTCCATACTTATGAACTTTTTTATTAAACCAATCCTTGATGGTCAGTAAATCTCCACTTTCTAATAATTGTTCAAAATTAGGCAAATCTTTCAACAGTGCAAATTTAAATTGAGCAGCATAGATGTACCCAAGCGCATACGAAGGAAAATAGCCAAAACTCCCACCTGCCCAGTGAACATCTTGAAGAACTCCGACACGGTCACTTTTTGGAATAATCCCTAAATAGTCTTCGTATTTCTTTTTCCATATTTCAGGTAAATCTTTCACTTCGATTTCATCATTAAATAACGCCTTTTCAATCTCATAGCGAATAATAATATGTAGCGGATATGTAACCTCATCTGCTTCGATACGAATAAATGTCGGTTTCACTTCATTAATTGCTCGATAAAAGTCATCTATCGAAACATGGTCAAATTGTCCACTCGCATATTGTTTAAGTAAATCATAATTTTTCTTCCAAAATGAACGATTTCTTCCAATAAAAATCTCATTAAATAAAGATTGTGATTCATGGATTCCCATTGATGTCCCTTCAGCTAATGGTGTACCAACTAAATCTTTAGAAATATTTTGTTCATATAATGCATGACCACCTTCATGCATCGTACCAAAAACAGCGACACGAAAATCGCGCTCATTATAGTTATTCGTTACTCTTGCATCTCCAATATTAAGTGTAATTTGAAAAGGATGGGTCGTTTCATCTAGTCGGCCCGCATAAAAATCATAACCCATTTGCTTTAATATTTCGATGCAAAAATCGCGCTGCCTATCTTTCGGAAAATAATGATGAATAAAGGAAATATCATGATCCCCTTCTATTTTCTTAATATGCTGTAATAGTTGGACAATACCATCTCGTAAATCATTAAAAACCCGATCTAAAATATCTACCTTCATTCCAGGCTCATACATATCAAGCAAAGTATTATACTTATTTTCCTCATAACCCCAATACTCAATAAACCTTTTTGTTGTATTAACAAGCTCTTCTAAATATGGAAGAAACAGTTTAAAATTATTTTTCTCTTTCGCTTCTTCCCAAACAGATTCTGCCTTTGTTTGCAAGGTTATATAATTTTGATACTCTTCAATTGGAATTTTCTTCATTCGGTCATACGTTTTCTTACATTCTTGGGCAGATTTCAAAGTAATAGTCGAGATGACAGATTTTGCTTCATTGCTTAATAATAAGTTCAAAAAATCGTTCATGTCATCTGATGTTTTCATTTTATATATTTCAGATGACAACATCCCAATAACTTCTGAACGTCTCTCAACTCCATTTTTCGGTGCTCCTGTTCGTAAGTCCCAATACATCACATGATTAGCCTCTTCATAAGCAGTGATTTTCTCTATATAGTTTAGGAATTGTTTTTCACATTCTTTTATGTTTTCCCCTACCACATCGTTCCCCCCTAACTACTGATGTTTCTATATTAACATAATTTGGATAAAAGAAATAAAAAGCAACCTTTTTTTGATTGCTTTTTTAGAAAAATTATCTTATTGTCGGTGTACTCAATGTATATTGTATAGCTTGTTGTAATCTTTCCTCAGCTTTCTTTATCTCTACATATGCCATTGTATTTCCTTGCTCCTCTTGTAGTTGAGAATACGTTGCCTCCAATGCCTTAGAGATCTTTGAAAAATCAAGCGTACTCCTATACATACGAATCCCTTCCCTATTTTACAGATTATCGTAATACTATTATAGGGTTAAGTTATTCAAATTATTCCTTTAATTAAATATCCTCATCATTTTTTGATAATGGGAATGCCTGTTACTTTACTATTGGTTTTCGAGGTCCATAATATTGGTAATAGTCTGTTTTAATAAAGCCATTAAAGAGCTTACGTTTTTTCGTAGCTTTCTTACCAACTAATTGTTCGAACTTTTCATTTGAAGTAATCATATATATAGACCACGTGTCGAGAGCCTGTAATGTAACTCCTAAATCTTGATATAGTTTTTCTACCTTTTCACGTTCACCTAGTCGCTCCCCATATGGTGGATTGGAAACGACAACCCCATATTGGAGTTCAGTTCGAAAATCCGTTGCTTGCATTTGTTTAAATTCAATTAAATCACCTAAACCTGCTTCAAGAGCGTTTGCTTTCGCTATGTCAACCATTTTATGATCAATATCAGAGCCAAAAATCTGTAATGGACAATCATAATTAGCTAAGTCTTCCGCTTCTATTCTCGCTTCATCCCATACTTTACTATCCATCCAAAGCCATTTTTCACTTATAAATTCACGGTTGAAACCCGGTGCAATATTTTGTCCAATTAATGCTGCTTCTATTGGTATCGTTCCAGACCCACAAAAAAGATCGACAAACGGACGATCTGAAGTCCAATTTGTTAATAATATAAGTGCAGCAGCTAATGTTTCTTTTAATGGAGCTTCACCTTGATATGCACGATATCCTCGTTTATGTAAACCGGTACCACTTGTGTCGATTGTTAATGTTACTCGGTCTTTTAATATTGAAACTTCAATTGGAACTTTTGGACCGGTCTCTTTAAACCAAATCGTGTTTCTATACTTACTTTTAAGACGGTCAACGATTGCTTTTTTTACAATGGCTTGGCAGTCCGGAACACTATGTAAAGTAGATTTAACTGATTTCCCGGAAACAGGAAATTCACTATCTTCGTTAATAAATAATTCCCAAGGAAGTGTTTTTGTCCCTTCAAAAAGTTGATCAAATGTCGTCGCCTTAAACTCACCTATAACAATTTTCACACGATCTGCTGTACGTAACCATAAATTACTGCGGGCGATTGCCAACGCATCACCAACGTATGTAATTTTTCCGTTTTCAACTTGACAATCATATCCTAAATCACGAACTTCTTTTGCAACAATTGCTTCTATACCCATTGGGGATGTTGCAAGTAATTTAAATTTGTTCATAAAATCACCTTTACTAGTATAGACTTAAAACTTTACATATAAACAAAACGCTCTCTTCCTATTTAGAAAGAGAGCTTTTCTCCAATTCTACCATTAATAACGTTCTGTAAGCCATGTTCTGTTCCTTCGTACTGCAAACGAAATCCAAAAGGACTCTCGTACTCTGGTGGTAATCATCTATCTGCAAAGGTCATTACCTCTGCCTCTCTCTTAAGTTGAATTCCTTAGAGAAAGTTCCCCTACCATAATTTGGGTTTCTCGCTCGTGGGGTTTACCTCGTTCCACCCTTGTCATTTCTTCCAAGGCTTCGTCACTGTGGCACTTTCAAGGTAGTCAAGCCATATCATAATCGACTTAGGCTCTTTCCCTGCCGTCAACCTAGTCGTAACCAAGTTGCCCTAGCTTATTGTTTCACTAGGCACGATCACTACGGGCATCTCAGCACCGTGCGAGCATGGACTTTCCTCAGCAAATCTTTTTGCCGCGATTACCCGAACGTTATTAATGTGACAAATAAAATTATATATGTAATTGTTCCTAATTACAACTGGAAAGTTTTTCTGTGAAATGCTACACACTTTAAATTAATCAAAAAGGCATGTGAGTATCCGTTTTTTTAATCATAAAGTTTACTACCGAAAACATGTTTCTCCAAATTACTTAATCTTTTCAAGATATCAAAGTTCGTTGCACCAGTTGTTTGTGGTGGTTGCTTTCGAGCTTCATCTAATTGTTTTTTTAATTTTTGATTTTCAATCGTTAACGTTTCAATTAATTTTGAGTAATTTTCATAATCCTTTATAATTATATCCAAAAATTGATCGACTTCTTCTTGATTATAACCCCGCATACTCGTTTTAAACTCTTTTTCTAAAATATCTTTCGACGTTAATTGAATATTGTCTGGTATCAAAGTTTTTCACCTCGATCTTGCTCATCATAATCTTATTTTTCCAAAAAAAACTGTTGTTGTCAATTTACTTGAAGCAAAAAAGATGCCATGAACATAGTATTGTATATGTATACAACTATCATTATATACTATAATTTTATAACACAATAAAAAAGGGTCTAAAGTACTAAATAGGGGCCAATCATTAAGATTAGCCCGCTTTGAACTGCTTACATTAGCAACCGAACGGCATTATCGGTGGTGGGCAACAATTTAAATGTTGATGACACACTTCATTCACTACCGAATGCGTATGTGGACAAAAATGCTCATGTTTAAACATGTGTTGGTTTACCGTAGTTGTATGTGACGGATGAATATGTGGTACGATGTGAGTAAATTGATTCGTATTTACATATTGCTGAGTTGGATATACTACTGGCGGTAGCACATTTGGTGGAAATGCAGGCATACTGTTATTCCCCTTTCTTCTTTTAGATTCTCTTTACAGTAATAACTTATGTAGAATAAGGGGAACATGTACTAATGAAAATACCTATTTTTCTTATCTTTACCTATTTCTTAATACATCAAAGAATAAAACTGGATATGGAATCCCTAAAAACAGAAAAACAAATAACGGTTGATACAATGATTGCAAAAAATAAAATGAGAAATGTTCGATGCATGATATTCCCTTACTTTCAATAAAAATCTGTTAAACTAATGTATTATTTTAATACCAACTGATGCGTTCATCAATCATTTTTTATAAGAAAACTGAACAAAATCAATTTAGTTATCTGATTTTTTGTTTAGACGATTGATTCTTTTTTCCAGTTCTTTTAGCAACTTGTCTCGTTTACCATCATTTTGTTCTTCCATTAATTGAATCTCTTTTTTTGCCTCATGACATACTTTCAGAGCCTTTAAAATATTTTTTTCCTTATGCTCCAATACTTTCGCCAATTCAACGCAGGCATTTATTTTTTCAAAACCGTATCCAAAATTAATTAATTCCCACCATAGTTTCACTGCTTCTTGAGTTCTCTTCTGTTTCTTATATTGATTTGCTAAAGCAGACAAACCTTCCCACTTTTTTGATCCGGTAAGTTTTGACAGAGCATTTTCATACACATCAATTGCAGTACTACTCTCATTCAAGCTTGAATACCACTTTCCAACAGCTAATTTCTCTCTGTCTGTTTGGTTTCTATCAAGGCCTAATAATTGGAATGAAATATGCGTATATAGAATTAATAAAGATAACACATCATCTTCATTATGTTCCATTACTTTCATAATTCCATCCATCGTTTTTGTACGAACAAAATCAAAGTAAATAATCGGGGCTAAATAGCCTGGTACATCATCGTTACGATTAATTTCTAAAATCTCATTTTCTACGATTGAAAGTTTGACAGAAGGAAGTTCGTCCTTCCAAAGCCGCCTTGCAGCATGTAATAGATCAAAGTGTCCAAAAGACGGCAATTTCGGAACATGTTCACGTATTAATGTATGTCTAGTCTTTACTTGTGGCCAATCAAAAGCTTTTCCATTATAAGTAACGAGTGTTGTATAATCCACTGATTTTAGAAAACTATCATATAACGGAATTTCTCCACCTGGTTCCGGTAGTAGATGTTGCATAACAACGACTTCATTTTGTTCAATAAAAGCATAACCTAACAGAAAAATGGTATTACCAGCCCCACCACGAAGACCTGTTGTTTCCGTATCAAAGAAAAATAAGTCCGTGGAATTGTAGCCTTTAGTAGAAAGTGGATGCTCAATTCGTGTATTTTGCCACGCGTCAACTGCTTTCATATAATCTTGAAATGTATATTTGCCCCGTTTTGTTTCAATTGGATAACGTACTTCCCTAACAAGACAATATTCATCTTCTAAAATATATGGTTTCACCCCAAATTCATTCCATTTTTCTAAATTTGGAATTGTTATTACTTGTTGTTCTTTCTTTTCTATTTCTTGCTCACTTGTGATTGGATTTAAATAAGACTCGTACATTTTTAACTTGTTTTTCAATTTCATTACATTCACCCTCTAGATTATGAAGCGAGAAAAGCTTCTAAAAGCTGGATAGCGTCTCTTTTACCATTATACATATGACCTTCTGTTCCAATGCAGGAAGGACAACCGTCTTCACAAGGACAGTTTTCAATCATGTTTTTTGCTTCTAACATAATATTAGGCAACTTTTCATATATTTGCTCACTTAAGCCAACCCCACCAGGATATCTATCATATAAAAAGATTGTTGGTTTTTCATTATGACTTGATTTCATTTGCGGTGTGACATAGACATCACTCGGATCACACATGACATACATTGGAACCATGTTTTTCAATGCATGACTTACCCCTATCAAACCTTGTTCTAAACGGTCTTCACTCCATTCAGCTTCTTTATCTAATGATATCCACGTTGATGTCGTATGAAGAATTTGTTCAGGTAAGTGAATAGGTCCAGAACCAATATTTTCGTGAGTTTCAAATTTTATCTTTTTAAAGATCGTAGCCATCGCTTGCACAGCAACATCTCCGTATTGAATAACAGCACTCTTCATATCTCGCTTTTTATCAACCTCTAAAACTTTTAAATCGACAGCTAAGTTTGCATCGGTATAATAATCTGTTTGTACTTCACGAACGAAGGCCTTCTTTTCTTCCCAGTCTAATTTTTCCACTTGATATTGGGTTCCTTGATGCATATAGATGGCCTCTTCATGAAGGAGTGTTAACGCACTAAATGTATCCATTTCTCCGATAACTTTTGCATGAGCAATATTTGATTGATCAATAATAACAACATTTTCTTGAGATGCTGAACGGAGGCTTATATTATGTGCGGGAAAAGAATCGGTCATCCAATGATATTTGTCTTTACTAAATACAAGTACTTTTTGATCTAGCAAATAATCAAGCACATCTTCAATGTCTAGTCCACCAAACTTTTCCCCTTGTTTAAATGGTAATTCAAACGCAGCACATTTTATATGATCAACAAGTATAATTAAATTATCGGGGTTAATACGGGCAACTTCTGGTGATTGCTGAAAGAAATATTCTGGATGATTAATAACATATTGATCAAGCGGTGCAGAACTTGCGACATATAAAATCAATGCCTCTCCGTGTCTTCGTCCTGCACGCCCTGCTTGTTGCCAGGCACTAGCAATCGTTCCAGGATAACCCGTCATGATACAAACTTGTAATTGTCCAATGTCAACACCAAGCTCTAATGCATTTGTACTAACGACGCCGTAAATATCACCATTTCGCAAGCCTTTTTCAATTTCCCTTCGTTCAGTTGGTAAATAACCACCACGATATCCACGAATCGTTTGGGCCCCGATTTTGTCTTTTATTAATTCTTGTAAATAAGTAAGGATGATTTCTACCCGGACCCGGCTTCTTGCAAAAATAATGGTTTGAATTTTATTCCTTAAAAATTCACTAGCAAGTTTTCTCACTTCCAATGTTGCGCTCCTACGTATATTTAGTTGTTTATTTACAATTGGCGGATTATAGAAGACAAAATGTTTTCTTCCACTTGGCGCACCGTTTTGATGAATTAAACGCATCGTTTTACCCGTTAATACTTCGGCTAACTCTTTCGGATTCGCGATTGTAGCAGAAGTACAAATAAATATTGGATTACTACCATAAAATTCACAAATTCGTTTTAATCTTCGAATTACATTTGCAGTATGACTACCAAAAACACCACGATATGTATGCAATTCATCAATGATGACAAATTTTAGATTTTCAAATAAGGATACCCATTTCGTATGATGAGGTAAAATTCCTGAGTGTAGCATATCAGGATTTGTAATAACAATATGTCCTGCTTTTCGAATTTTTTGCCGAATGTTAGCCGGTGTATCACCGTCATACGTGTAACTATTAATTTCAATTCCGGCATCATCAATTATTTCATTTAATTCACTTTTTTGATCATAACTTAATGCTTTTGTTGGAAACATGTACAGTGCTCTTGCTTCTTTATTTTCTAAAATTGTTTGTAAAACAGGGAGATTGTAACATAGTGTTTTACCACTGGCTGTTGGTGTTACTGCAGTAAAATCAGTTCCTTTTATTCCATAATCAAACGCTTCTTTCTGATGACTATATAGCGAGTGTATCCCCCTATTTTCTAACGCATTTTTTAATTTCGGATGTAGTTCGTTTGGAAATGGTACGGTAACAGCCTCTTTTTCTTCAATTGTTTCCCAATGCGTTATATTTTCACGAATTTCAGGCGTCTCTTTCATCCATGTCATGACATCTTTTAGCTGACGTTTTCTTAGCATCTATTTCACCCTTATAAACTATAAATTATTAGTTCTATTGTATCGAATATACGTTCCTATTACAAAGGTAATATTTGTACTTTTCTAGAATTGTATACGCACAAATTTTATCATTATTCATATATTATAGCGGAAAAACTGTAAAAAGTGAGGTGGGAAGTATGAGTGAACATTTACCACAGAAAAAAGATAGCCAATTAAATGATTGGAATTCATTTTTTCAGTTTTTTAATGAACGACCAATGCGAAATATATTAGAGAGTATTGATCAATTCTTTCAAAATTCTAATTTAAGACCCGGGTTTAAGGTGAATATTCAAGAAGAAAGTGACAAATATATCATATTCGCTGAATTACCTGGGATAAAAAAGGAACAGATTGATATTCAAATTTTGCAAAACAGTGTGACGATTTCTATTAACCAGTCGGAATATGAATCGTATCAAGATGAAAATGTTCATATTTTTAGCAAAAGGCAATCATTTAGAAACATTAGCCGTACCATACCGATGTATCATCAAATTCAAGTTCAAAAAGCAAAGGCAAGTTATCGAAATGGATTGTTGAAAATTATATTACCAAAAAAATCCGGAAAAAAAATTCCACTGGAAGATTAATTCACCTCTTCAACATTAAAAGCTGTCCGTCGAGTGCAAGTCGTACCAGAATTATCCACTCAACGAACAGCTTTTTTAATAAAAATAATCATAGTAACTTGCTCACGCCTTAAATAGTTGACTAACACCTTTGATTAATGAAGTAAATTGGTTGATTGTACCCATTAGCTGTCCAGCGGTAGAAAACATTTTATTGAAATCAATTGAGCCATCCTTACTTTTAAAATTTTGCATAATACTATTCATTGAACTTTGTGGACCACTGTTTTGAGACGATAACGGTGGCAATTGATTATTCTGTAATGGAAAAGTTGAGTTTGAATGAATCTGGTTGTAAATGGGATGGAGAGGGTTTTCTAAAATCTGGTAAATTGGAATGTTATTCAAGTTAGTCGTACCCGTGTTATTCAAGTATGGATCTTGATAAAAAATACCGCCTTGATTATTTAGTGTAGGAACTCCCGTAAAGTCCAGCATAGATAAGTCTAGGTTGGGTTGTTGTACATGAGGTTGAGATGATGGTGGCAAAAACCCGAGTCCATTCGGCCACCTATGCCCCCATCCATTATTAGATCCTGGGTGATGATACATCATGTTCATACCTCCTCATAGGCTCCAACATATTTTATGAGTGTCCCTTTGTTATTGTGATAAATTTTTTACGAATAATTTAGGGAAAAGATCATGAACGTATTGCATTCATCCCCCCCATTTATAAAAAGAGGGGACCGAATGCTTAAATCATATAAAAACAATGATTTACTCTTATTCAATTCGCTTTATTTCGTCTAATAATTTTTCTAACGTATAGTTGATTGAATGGACATTATGTTTAAATCGGGCATAACTTGTTTTCGGAAAAAATGCCTGTACACAAATTTCTTTTAAATTTTCGGCCGCCGCAATAATTTGCTGATTATATAAGTTTTTCGGGCGATGTTCATTTATAAAATTTTGCGCTAAAACAATCCATTGGTCCAATTGCTTGTGTACATCATCAACAAAAGGCTTAATGATTGAATAAAAATCTTTTTCTTCTCTAGTCGCCCGTGCGTTTTCATATATTTGATCTGTTTCATTTAGATAACGTTTCACTTTTTCTGTCTCAATGATTAAGATCTCTTTATTAACCATACAATTTACACCCCCAAATGTAAGTATAAATGATTTAAGAAAAATAAAAAAAGCCAAAATCGGATTTGATTTCGACTTCTTACCTAATATAAAATAAATTTCATATTGTAGCCACCCTTTTAAATAGAGCATCATTTGTTTTCCGTTGTTTATTTTCCTTTTCATTAAAATGAATTGTTTTCGATACTTTCTCTTCAATCAGCAAGAGATCACTAGAAAAACGGGCTGTTTGCTCTTTCAACTGTTCATTGACAGCCTTTGTTAATTTTTCCTCCATCGCATCGATATCCCTCTCTAATTGCTTCAACCAATTAAGAATTTCCACTCGTGTTAACATGACATTCTCACTCATCAAAAATCCCCCTTATTTATATTCGTATTGTCAAAAGTTTTTATATTAAATAGGTTAACAACCATTGATTTATAAGGCATTGAACAAAAAAAGACTTGCCACCCCCTAAAATCTATGGTTAATTGAGGTTACCACACACACAACTAACAAGATTGGAGTGAACAAGTCTGTATCCTCAATTATTAACCTATTTATTTGAATTTATCAAGTACCAAGATGAGACTATCAAAATTTTACAGACTCTTTTAATTGGAAAGAGTATGTTTGATAAACCCGAAGAAAAACCGATAAGCAAGCCTTATCGAAAACTACAGGTGGATGAGCTTCCGATTGTTGAAACACTTGAAAAGCTTGATTATCAAGAACTACTTAATGATTTTCTAGAAAAACACGGGAAACCATTAAAACCGGTTCGTAGACATAAAAACGCCAAAGTTTGTGTGCCTTCTCATTTGAATTGTCCAAAGTGTGGTGCTCCTTCTGATTTTCTTTATGCAAATAATGGAGATAAAGGACAATATCAATGTAAAGTGTGTGCGTGTTTGTTTAGCGAAAAGAATCGTTATTTGAAAGAGGCCATTTTACGATGTCCTCACTGTTCAAAAACACTTGAAAAGATAAAAGAACGAAAAGATTTTGATGTTTTCAAGTGTAAAAATAATCAATGTTCTTACTACCAAAAGAAGTTAAAAGGTCTTTCGAAAGAAGAGAAGAAACCGTTCAAAAAAGACCCACAAGCGTTCAAAATGCGCTATATATTTCGCCTGTTTAAGTTCGACTATAAGCCACTGTCGAAAGAGTCTCCAGAGTTACCGAAAGTAGATTTATCGAAATTGTACGTGTCTCCGCATACACTGGGACTTATTTTGACTTATCACGTAAACTACGGCTTATCAGCGCGCAAAACCGCGGCCATTATGAATGATATTCACGGAGTTTCTATTTCTCACCAAAGTATTTTAAACTACGAAAACAGTGTCGCGCTCATAATGAAACCGTTTATCGACCATTATCCGTATGAGCTTTCCAATCAATTTTGCGGTGATGAAACGTATATCCGTGTGAGTGGACGTTGGAATTACTTGTTCTTCTTCTTTGATACCGTAAAAAAGATTATTTTGTCGTATCCTGTTTCACCAAACCGAGATACACAGGCAGCTGTATTAGCCATTGATGAAGTATTGCTTAAGCTAAAAGAGATTCCAGAAGATCTTACTTTTGTGGTCGATGGGAATCCTATTTACCTTTTGGCTCAACACTTCTTTGCCCAGCACGATATCCACTTTGATGTGAAGCAAGTCATTGGATTAACCAATGAGGATCCTGTTTCAACGGAATATCGACCGCTTAAACAAATTATTGAGAGACTCAATCGTACTTTTAAGGGTAATTATAAGGCTACACATGGGTTTGGTTCAGAAAAGGGATCGGTATCCTATGTGACTTTATTCGTAGCATATTTTAACTTTCTCAGGCCACATGCTTCACTGGAGAATAAAGTGCCAGTTATGATCCCAGAACTCTCCAAATTGCCACACATGCCGGCACGTTGGACAAAAATGATTGAACTCGCTCAACAATGGCTTCTAGAAATACAAGCCGCCTAAATTTAGCTTTAGCTGAGCCCTTGAATGGTTTAACATTCAAACCAGCCATTTGGCGAAGCGAACCCTTGACAAACCGAACTAGCCGATGGTTTAAAATTTTCGGAAAACAAGGGCGTATTTGTCATGCCTTAATTTAGTTCCCTTCGCCCTTGTTACACCTAACTTAAACCATCGGCGTGTTTGTCAAGGGCAAATGGCGACGGTTCTCCACCTTATTTCGGAATAAATCTTGTTTGCTTATCCGTTTTTCATAGAACTTTTGACATTACCTTTATATTCTTATGATATGTATTCTCCTTTTAACTAGAAGCTCCTTCACGAGTGACAAAACTAGAAGAAATTCGATAAAGAAAGTGGAAATTTGACAAAGTTGAAAGAAAACGAAAGGGACGCTAGATCTAGGCAACCAAAGAGATTAGAGTTCAGGGGAAAAAGCTTTTTTCGGCTTTGATGCAATGCTTGAAGCCTACTTTTGTGCGCATAAGCACACAAGGAAAGTAGAATGTTCTACGGAGGTTTTGTTCATACTAAAGTAAGGAGGTGGTTACTATGGCTAAAAAGAAACAAATAAATCGTGGAACTGAAAAGGAAAACCGGACTCAAACAAAAGCAGGTGAAGGCAATCCTAAACTTGAAGGACCAAATAGACCTTCCACTTAATTTTCTCTTTACGATGGACACCACAGAGCCACTACATATCCATTTAATAGTAGCACTCCTGTGGTGTCTACATTTCATTCATTCATTTTTAACCAATCCATTATATTAGCATATATTTCTATTTCCTTCCTTTTTTTCTTATACCAATTTGTCAAATTAACATGATTATTTATTCTTGGCTCCTTAAACCAACTCTTTTTTATTTTCCTCACTTCATCCCATGATTTGTCAACAGCTCTTTTATGTTCAATGATTGGATAAGTTAGCCGTAATAATGGTATATCCCGACGTTTCGACCAAAGTTTTTCATAATCATGACGAGAACCTGTATGTGGTGTTTTTTTTATAAAATCAATAAAATACTGTAAATTCCCGGACTCAAATAAAATCCAAGATAACATTTTACCTAATTCAATACGACAATCAACCTTTTTAAATTTTTCAACACTAGCTCCATATAACTCTCCACTACTAGTTGGGAAAATTACAATACTATAATGAAGTAGTTCTTGAAAGTAAAATGGTAGTGTTCGAAATACTTTTTTTTGATAAAATGGTTTTGAGATGATTGGGGTTTGTATTAAATTTTGTTCATTAATAATGAGCGAATATAATAAACGCCTTTCATCCCCTATTTTCCAAAAATTCATCCATTCTTTCATCATAAATTTGGAAACAGAAAAATATGGTAATAAATGAAATAGCGGATACCCAAATTTCTTTGAATAATGGTAGAGTAATAATTGTGGATATGCATCTTGGAAAATTAACCAATTGGCTCGTTCATATGTTAAAAATAAATTGTTTCTTGATTGTTTTGGAATAATTGACGAAAAACAGTCACTTTCAAGGTCACACATATTCCAACCGGCATTTCGGGAAACAAGTCCTGCAAGTAACGCCCATTTTATTTCTTTGTAATGAAAATAAAATGACTCATAAAATGTCGTTCGTGATATATTATCTATATTGCCTTTTATCGTTTTATTCATTATTTGTTGAATCAATTTTTGTCTCAAATCAATGTCCACATATTCACATCCTATTCAAAGTACGATATATACTGTCAGATAAAAGGGAAAAACTGAATATTTTTCTTTTCTTCGAGGTGATGAATTTGGAAATCCGATATCCAAGTGGAAAAAAGTATAAAATAGAAAGTACAACCAATAACAAATTGCCAAAAAAAAATTATCTGTATGCGAACAGAGGGATGACTTTAGAGGAAGATTTAAACGAATCTAATCAATATTATTTGTCAAATAAGATTGCGGTTATACATAAAAAGCCTACCCCCGTTCAAATCGTTCAAGTCGATTATCCGAACCGTAGTCGTGCAGTTATAAAAGAAGCCTACTTTAAAACACCTTCGACAACCGATTATAATGGTGTTTATCGAGGAAGATATATTGATTTCGAGGCAAAAGAAACGAAGAGCACAACATCGATACCGCTAAAAAATTTTCATGAACACCAAATCAAACATATAAATACTGTCCTAGACTGTGGTGGTATTTCATTCGTGATTATTCGTTTTTCAAAAACAGAAGAAGTTTATTTACTTGATGGATCATATTTAATCCAATTTTGGAAACGAATGGAATCAGGTGGAAGAAAATCGATTACAAAAGAAGAAATTGTAGAATTAGGATATCAAATACCCCTTGGCATCCAGCCAAGAATTGATTATATTAGAATAATAGATTCTTTATATTATCATGAAAAAAAATGGAAAGACTAACTATATAATCGTGTAGATTCCTTACCTAAGTTCAGGTGACCTCATAGTTGGTTATAATATTAGTAAGGAATGAAAGGATGGTCATTATTTATGACAGAGCAATACAAATCGCGCACCGAAAAAAGACGTGCGTCACAACAGAAAAAAGCTCCAAAACAAAAACAACCGAAAACAAAAGGTATTGTCAAAAAAATTTTATTAACTCTACTTGTCATTGGATTTATCGGTTTAGTTAGTGGGGTAGGTACGTTTGCATATTTTGTTTCCGATGCACCAAAACTTGATCCAAAAAAACTAAAGGTACCTGTATCATCAAAAGTCTATGATATGGATCGCCAATTAGTTACCGAGTTAGGTACTGAAAAACGAGATTTAGTCGAATTTGATGAGGTTCCTGATCTAGTGAAAAATGCAGTTCTAGCTACAGAAGATGTTCGATTCTTTAAACATCATGGAATAGATTTAATTCGTTTAGGTGGCGCTGTAATGAGTAATGTTAAGAATGGATTCGGCTCTCAAGGCGCCTCCACTTTAACACAACAAGTTGTAAAAATGTCCTTTTTATCGTCTGAAAAAACGATTAAGCGGAAAGCACAAGAAGCTTGGCTTTCCTTACAATTAGAACGTAATTTTTCAAAAGAAGATATATTTGAAATGTATGTGAATCGCGTGAATATGGGTGGGAATATTTACGGTATTAAAACAGCAGCCAAAACATATTTCAACAAAGGTTTAGATGAATTAACTCTACCTGAGGTTGCTTTAATCGCTGGTTTACCACAAAGACCAAATGCATATAATCCGTTTGTAAATCCCGATTTAGCCGATAAAAGAAAAAATACTGTGCTATCTTTAATGCATCAACATGGTTTCATATCTGAACAAGATATGAAGAAAGCGCAGAACACAAAAATATCGACATTAATTGTTAATAAGGAAGGTGATTCAATAAAAGATGATTCACCATTTGATGCATTTGTCGATCAAATTGTTGACGAAGTAGAAGCATTAGGATACAACGCCTATACTGATGGACTTGAAATTTATACAACTCTAGATCAAGGTGCACAATCACGAGTAAACGATATTTTAAATACGGAAGAATATATAGACTACCCGAATGATGAAATTCAAGCTGGTGTAGTTTTATTAGATACAAAAACCGGGGAGATTCGTGCTATTGGTGGTGGACGGCATCAAAAAGTACGTCGTGCTTATAACTATGCAATTGATATTTCAAGACCACCTGGTTCTACGATAAAACCTGTCCTTGATTACGGACCTGCCATCGAATATTTAAAATGGTCAACTTACCAGATTTTTGAAGATAAGCCATACACATATTCAGACGGTACACCCGTTAGGAACTGGAGTAAGCGTAACTATGGAAATGTTACCATGCGCTATGCATTACAACAATCGCTAAATATTCCAGCTGTACAAGCGATTCAAGCGGTCGGAGTAGATCGTGCAAGAGAATTTGCTACTGGCCTTGGAATCCCGCTTGAGGATGAAATAACGGAGGCATACGGTATTGGTGGGTTTAAGCATGGAATTGCTCCTATACATTTAGCAGGTGCCTTCAGTGCATTTGGTAATGAAGGTATGTATAATGAGCCCCATGCCATCCGTAAAATTGTTCTATCTGATAGGGATACTGAACTCGATTTAAAACCGAAACCGAAAAAAGCGATGAACGACTATACAGCATTTATGATTTCTGATATGTTAAAAACGGTTGTTCAAAGTGGGACGGGTGCGAGAGCTCAAGTTCCTGGTGTACAAATTGCTGGAAAAACCGGGACGACAAACTACACCGCGAAAGAAAAGAAAGACTATAATATTGCCGATGGTTCACCAGACGCATGGTTTGCAGGCTATTCAACGAACTATACCGCAGCGGTGTGGGTAGGTTATGAGAAAAAGAAAAACCCAGTAGATGATACAAAACTACCACAGAAAATCTTTAAATCTTTAATGACTTATATGCACGATGATATTGATACACCTGACTTTACACAACCAAGCAGTGTTGTTAAATTACCAATTGAAAAAGGATCTAATCCAGCGAAATTAGCTAGTGAGTATACACCAAAAAGTGAAGTTGTCTATGAATACTTTGTTAAAGGACACGAGCCAAAAGAAACTTCTGTAAAATACGAAAAGACAAAAGGCGTTTCAAACCTTAATGTTAAATATAATAAAGACAAGGCAACTGCAACTTTAAATTGGGATTATGATGGTAATGAAGGAGCTACCTTTGATGTCTATGTTTCATTAAATGGAGGATCTGAGCAAAAATTAAACGCAACAGATAAAAAAAGTCTTGAAGTCCAAGAGATAATGCCTGGATTTAAGTATACATTCACTGTATACGCAATAATTAATGGACGCAAAAGTGACGGCGCTAGTGTCAGCTTAGATTTATCTTCTTTCGTAGAGGATAACCCTGATAAACAAGATGAACTACCAGAAGCAACGGAAGAAGATTCTAATCAAGAGACGAGCGATGAAAATTCGGGTGAAACTGGAAATAAAAATCCAGCAGACAATAATAACAATAAAAATCCTAATAATAGCAATGAAAATAAAAATAACGGAAATAAAAATGACAGTAATAAAAACAATGGTGAAAATAACAATAGCAACAATAATAACAACAATAATAATCAAGGTAATAGCAATAACGGTAATAATGGCCATAACAATGATGAATCGGATGACGCACAAACTCAAAGTGGAGACGGCCAAGAAAATTAATATCAAGAAAAAGAGTGAACCTAATGGNCCGTTAGGAACTGGAGTAAGCGTAACTATGGAAATGTTACCATGCGCTATGCATTACAACAATCGCTAAATATTCCAGCTGTACAAGCGATTCAAGCGGTCGGAGTAGATCGTGCAAGAGAATTTGCTACTGGCCTTGGAATCCCGCTTGAGGATGAAATAACGGAGGCATACGGTATTGGTGGGTTTAAGCATGGAATTGCTCCTATACATTTAGCAGGTGCCTTCAGTGCATTTGGTAATGAAGGTATGTATAATGAGCCCCATGCCATCCGTAAAATTGTTCTATCTGATAGGGATACTGAACTCGATTTAAAACCGAAACCGAAAAAAGCGATGAACGACTATACAGCATTTATGATTTCTGATATGTTAAAAACGGTTGTTCAAAGTGGGACGGGTGCGAGAGCTCAAGTTCCTGGTGTACAAATTGCTGGAAAAACCGGGACGACAAACTACACCGCGAAAGAAAAGAAAGACTATAATATTGCCGATGGTTCACCAGACGCATGGTTTGCAGGCTATTCAACGAACTATACCGCAGCGGTGTGGGTAGGTTATGAGAAAAAGAAAAACCCAGTAGATGATACAAAACTACCACAGAAAATCTTTAAATCTTTAATGACTTATATGCACGATGATATTGATACACCTGACTTTACACAACCAAGCAGTGTTGTTAAATTACCAATTGAAAAAGGATCTAATCCAGCGAAATTAGCTAGTGAGTATACACCAAAAAGTGAAGTTGTCTATGAATACTTTGTTAAAGGACACGAGCCAAAAGAAACTTCTGTAAAATACGAAAAGACAAAAGGCGTTTCAAACCTTAATGTTAAATATAATAAAGACAAGGCAACTGCAACTTTAAATTGGGATTATGATGGTAATGAAGGAGCTACCTTTGATGTCTATGTTTCATTAAATGGAGGATCTGAGCAAAAATTAAACGCAACAGATAAAAAAAGTCTTGAAGTCCAAGAGATAATGCCTGGATTTAAGTATACATTCACTGTATACGCAATAATTAATGGACGCAAAAGTGACGGCGCTAGTGTCAGCTTAGATTTATCTTCTTTCGTAGAGGATAACCCTGATAAACAAGATGAACTACCAGAAGCAACGGAAGAAGATTCTAATCAAGAGACGAGCGATGAAAATTCGGGTGAAACTGGAAATAAAAATCCAGCAGACAATAATAACAATAAAAATCCTAATAATAGCAATGAAAATAAAAATAACGGAAATAAAAATGACAGTAATAAAAACAATGGTGAAAATAACAATAGCAACAATAATAACAACAATAATAATCAAGGTAATAGCAATAACGGTAATAATGGCCATAACAATGATGAATCGGATGACGCACAAACTCAAAGTGGAGACGGCCAAGAAAATTAATATCAAGAAAAAGAGTGAACCTAATGGTAAAATGGTACCTGTAGGTAGGACACTTGAAAAAGAGTGTTTCACCTACAGGTATTTTTTTATATACTTGAATTTTAGAATATGGGGATTAGGGGACAACATGAGTAAAATAACTTTTTCAACCAAAGAGCTAAAAACACTTCAAAAGAATCCAAATATACATCGTGTCAGCGATCGGTCTATTACCTATACTGACGATTTTAAAAATAGATTTATTGATGAGTACCTAGCTGGCAAACTCCCTCGTCAGATCTTTGCGGAGAACGGTTTCGATGTGGACGTTATAGGAATAAAACGAATCGAACAGTCAGCCTGCAGGTGGAAAAAGGCCTATGAGAAGAATGGCTTGATTGGGCTTACGGATACGAGGAAAAACGCTTCCGGCAGACCCTTGAAACGTGAGCTTTCACCGTCCGAAGTGATTGAAAGACAAAAGGCAAGAATCGAACTGTTGGAAGGACAGGTTGAGCTGTTAAAAAAGCTAGAAACGACAGAAAGGAGGCTGCTAAACTCAAGCGAAAATCTAAATCCGAATAATGCATATCAATTGATTCAGGAGACCATTGAACAAAATGGATTTAAGGGGATGACCAGGTATCTATGTGGCCTCTTAGAGGTATCCCGGTCTGGATATTATAGCTACCTAAAGGCTTCCTCTTTCCGGGAAGCAAAGGAGAAATTGGATCTTGAAGCGAAGGAAATCATTTTAAAGGCCTTTAATCGGCGCGGATATAAGAAAGGTTCACGCTCCATTAAAATGATACTGGAGAATGATTTTAACATTACGTTTAGCCGTAAAAAGATACAGAGAATCATGAGGAAATATGGAATCATCTGTCCTCACAGAAAGCCAAATCCTTATAAAAGGATCGCTAAAGCAACCAAGGAGCATCAGGTTGTTCCAAACAAGTTAAATAGGGAATTTAAGCAAGGAGTTCCAGGAAAAGTGTTATTAACGGACATTACTTATTTGCCATATAACGGAAATTCCATGGCTTATTTGTCAACCATAAAAGATGCGTCCACTAACGAACTCCTAGCTTACCATGTTTCTGATCGTATCACTCTAGACATCGCAACAAAGACGATTCACAAACTAATGAAAAACAAGAAGA
>NZ_LN868937.1:955588-959638 GCF_001244735.1 Bacillus andreraoultii | reverse complement strand
CCGAGCCATAAAGTTTTAATGGCGGTCCGGACGGGACTCGAACCCGCGACCTCCTGCGTGACAGGCAGGCATTCTAACCAACTGAACTACCGGACCATTAGATTGCGGGGATAGGATTTGAACCTACGACCTTCGGGTTATGAGCCCGACGAGCTACCAGACTGCTCCACCCCGCGATGATATTATTATATAAATTAATCTCATGCCCATAGTTTTACACAAGACTGTCCCGATTTCGGGAAGTAATTCAATGATGTTTGCGAAATCGGTACAACTCGCAGATTACTCAAAGTAGTAACGCTCGTTGCTCCACCCCGCGATGATATTATTATATTTCATTAATGGCGGAGGAAGAGGGATTCGAACCCCCGCGCGGTTTAACCCGCCTGTCGGTTTTCAAGACCGATCCCTTCAGCCAGACTTGGGTATTCCTCCGAAATTATATGGTGGACCTTGTAGGACTCGAACCTACGACCGGACGGTTATGAGCCGTCTGCTCTAACCAGCTGAGCTAAAGGTCCATTATTTAAGAATAAATAGATAGCGGCGGAGGGAATCGAACCCACGACCTCACGGGTATGAACCGTACGCTCTAGCCAGCTGAGCTACGCCGCCATATTATTTTATTGGTGGAGCCTAGCGGGATCGAACCGCTGACCTCCTGCGTGCAAAGCAGGCGCTCTCCCAGCTGAGCTAAGGCCCCATATATGTATATCATATCGGGAAGACAGGATTCGAACCTGCGACCCCATGGTCCCAAACCATGTGCTCTACCAAGCTGAGCTACTTCCCGTTTATAATGGCGCGCCCGAAAGGAGTCGAACCCATAACCTTCTGATCCGTAGTCAGACGCTCTATCCAATTGAGCTACGGGCGCATATAAATGGTGCCGAGGACCGGAATCGAACCGGTACGGTAGTCACCTACCGCAGGATTTTAAGTCCTGTGCGTCTGCCAGTTCCGCCACCCCGGCATTCTTGGAGCGGAAGACGGGATTCGAACCCGCGACCCCCACCTTGGCAAGGTGGTGTTCTACCACTGAACTACTTCCGCATATACTAAATGAATAATGATGCGGGTGAAGGGAGTCGAACCCCCACGCCTTACGGCGCTAGATCCTAAGTCTAGTGCGTCTGCCAATTCCGCCACACCCGCAATAAATGGTGAGCCATGGAGGATTCGAACCTCCGACCCTCTGATTAAAAGTCAGATGCTCTACCGACTGAGCTAATGGCTCATAATAAAGATATTTATTATAATTAGATTTTGTTTTCTGAGATATAGTAGCATCTACTACGTCCCCATCTCAGAAAGTAAACCAAGTAGCGTCTCGATGGGTACGCTGATGTAGACTCACAGAAGCTTACTCATACGTGTTCTACCGACTGAGCTAATGGATCATTTATTAATTGCTTGTCCAAATGGTGCCGGCCAGAGGACTTGAACCCCCAACCTACTGATTACAAGTCAGTTGCTCTACCAATTGAGCTAGGCCGGCATCATAAATATAAATCTATGGAGGTTGACGGGATCGAACCGCCGACCCCTTGCTTGTAAGGCAAGTGCTCTCCCAGCTGAGCTAAACCTCCGAATTAGTTTGGTAACGTCCTACTCTCACGAAGGTAAAACCTTCACTACCATCGGCGCTGAAAAGCTTAACTTCCGTGTTCGGGATGAGAACGGGTGTGACCTTTTCGCCATAATTACCAAACTGTCTAATGAACAATATCGATTATATATCATTTTAATATTTTTCGCAAGAGTTTTTTCATTCTCTCAAAACTAGATAACGTAAGGCAAACTATTAATTAGGTTAAGTCCTCGAACGATTAGTATCCGTCAGCTCCACACGTCACCGTGCGTCCACCTCGGACCTATCAACCTTGTCATCTTCAAGGGTTCTTACTTAGATAAACTAATGGGAAATCTCATCTTGAGGGGGGCTTCATGCTTAGATGCTTTCAGCACTTATCCCTTCCGCACATAGCTACCCAGCGATGCCTTTGGCAAGACAACTGGTACACCAGCGGTGCGTCCATCCCGGTCCTCTCGTACTAAGGACAGCTCCTCTCAAATTTCCTACGCCCACGACGGATAGGGACCGAACTGTCTCACGACGTTCTGAACCCAGCTCGCGTACCGCTTTAATGGGCGAACAGCCCAACCCTTGGGACCGACTACAGCCCCAGGATGCGATGAGCCGACATCGAGGTGCCAAACCTCCCCGTCGATGTGGACTCTTGGGGGAGATAAGCCTGTTATCCCCGGGGTAGCTTTTATCCGTTGAGCGATGGCCCTTCCATGCGGAACCACCGGATCACTAAGCCCGACTTTCGTCCCTGCTCGACTTGTAGGTCTCGCAGTCAAGCTCCCTTATGCCTTTGCACTCTACGAATGATTTCCAACCATTCTGAGGGAACCTTTGGGCGCCTCCGTTACCTTTTAGGAGGCGACCGCCCCAGTCAAACTGCCCACCTGACACTGTCTCCCGCCCGGATAACGGGCGAAGGTTAGAATTTCAATACAGCCAGGGTAGTATCCCAAGGGCGCCTCCATGGAAGCTAGCGCTCCCATATCTCAGGCTCCTACCTATCCTGTACAAGCTGTACCAAAATTCAATATCAGGCTACAGTAAAGCTCCACGGGGTCTTTCCGTCCTGTCGCGGGTAACCTGCATCTTCACAGGTACTATAATTTCACCGAGTCTCTCGTTGAGACAGTGCCCAGATCGTTACGCCTTTCGTGCGGGTCGGAACTTACCCGACAAGGAATTTCGCTACCTTAGGACCGTTATAGTTACGGCCGCCGTTTACTGGGGCTTCAATTCGAAGCTTCGCATGAAGCTAACCTCTCCTCTTAACCTTCCAGCACCGGGCAGGCGTCAGCCCCTATACTTCGCCTTGCGGCTTTGCAGAGACCTGTGTTTTTGCTAAACAGTCGCCTGGGCCTATTCACTGCGGCTCTCTCGGGCTTAACACCCTATCAGAGCACCCCTTCTCCCGAAGTTACGGGGTCATTTTGCCGAGTTCCTTAACGAGAGTTCTCTCGCTCACCTTAGGATTCTCTCCTCGCCTACCTGTGTCGGTTTGCGGTACGGGCACCCAGATTCATCGCTAGAAGCTTTTCTCGGCAGTGTGAAATCAGGAACTTCGGTACTATATTTCCCTCGCCATCACAGCTTGAGTACTCGGTCATAAGGATTTGCCTCATGACCACTCTTACTGCTTGGACGCGCTAATCCAACAGCGCGCTTACCCTATCCTCCTGCGTCACTCCATCACTCAAGCGAATCTAAGGTGGTACAGGAATATCAACCTGTTGTCCATCGCCTACGCCTTTCGGCCTCAGCTTAGGTCCCGACTAACCCTGAGAGGACGAGCCTTCCTCAGGAAACCTTAGGCATTCGGTGGATGGGATTCTCACCCATCTTTCGCTACTCATACCGGCATTCTCACTTCTAAACGCTCCACCAGTCCTCACGGTCTAGCTTCAACGCATTTAGAACGCTCTCCTACCACAGACATCAAAGATGTCTGTCCGCAGTTTCGGTGATACGTTTAGCCCCGGTACATTTTCGGCGCAGAGTCACTCGACCAGTGAGCTATTACGCACTCTTTAAATGGTGGCTGCTTCTAAGCCAACATCCTGGTTGTCTAAGCAACTCCACATCCTTTTCCACTTAACGTATACTTTGGGACCTTAACTGGCGGTCTGGGCTGTTTCCCTTTCGACTACGGATCTTAGCACTCGTAGTCTGACTCCCAAGAATAAGTATTTGGCATTCGGAGTTTATCTGAATTCGGTAACCCGATGAGGGCCCCTAGTCCAAACAGTGCTCTACCTCCAATACTCTTATCTTGAGGCTAGCCCTAAAGCTATTTCGGAGAGAACCAGCTATCTCCAAGTTCGATTGGAATTTCACCCCTACCCACACCTCATCCCCGCACTTTTCAACGTACGTGGGTTCGGGCCTCCAGTAAGTGTTACCTTACCTTCACCCTGGACATGGGTAGATCACCTGGTTTCGGGTCTACGACCATATACTATTAC
>NZ_LN868937.1:848088-950588 GCF_001244735.1 Bacillus andreraoultii | reverse complement strand
AAATTAAAAAGTGAGTGACCTAATAAATTCGGGAAAATAGCAAGTAAAAGAAAATATATCCAATCATTTGTTGAATATGGAAATAAAGGTTCTTGTTTAAGAATGACATAGATTAATAAAGTTACAGTACTCATGAAATATACAATAAATGTGTAAGTCACCATCGAAATACGTTTTCTAATAGATTGACCAATTAATAAATATGCTGTAATTAACATACAGGCAATTAAAGCAATAATATCGCCAATCAATGCCTTTTGACTTACATAAAAATCACCCCAACTTATCATCACACTTCCTATAATCGCAATAACTGCACTAATGATAGTTCTTACAGATATTCTTTCTTTATATATTAAATATGTACCAATAAACGCGAATAAAGGCTGTAATGTAACTAATACGGTCGAACTTGCTACGGATGTGTAATTTAGCGATTCAAACCATAGGATAAAGTGGAAAGCGAGAAAGATACCTGCAATCGTCGAATATATAAAGTCTTGTTTTGTCATATTTCGTAGTTCTTTAACGTATTTTAAAAGAAATACCGGCAACATTATCAATACTGAAAAAAGCAGACGATAAAATGCAATGACTCCTGAAGGTGCTGTAGATAATTTTACAAAAATAGCAGATGTTGATACAGAAATGACTCCAATAATAATTATTAAATATGGATTTATTTTTGGTTTATTCATCGTTTCTCTCCCCAATTCCAATACAAAAGTCTTTTATCTACCACTTTCATAACCTGTTCCGTATAATATTTATATGGTTCACACCCAAAGGTAAAGGCCATTCAAACATTGTCCGCACCACATGTGGTACCAATTTTTTCAATCAAACCACAATAAATCGATGTTTTTACAACCTCAAAACTAAAAAAGCCTACCTTTTTGGGGACTACCAGTATATAAATATAAGAAAGAATTCTTTTATGTCTGATTTTATTAGTAAAGGATTGGTTTTGCAACCAGTATTTAAGAACATCTATTGATAAGAAGGAGATCATTTTGCTAGATTATGTGAATTTAGAAGTGTTAATTAAACTTGGAGTAACGGCCATTCTTGGTTTAATCATTGGTCTAGAGCGTGAAATCAAACGAAAGCCGATTGGTTTAAAGACATCATTAGTTATTTCAATTGTTGCTTGTCTCCTTACAATCGTTTCAATTGAATCTGCGTATCGCGCTATACCTGGTCACAAAGGTGTTAACATTACGATGGATCCGCTTCGTTTAGCTGCTCAAATTGTCTCTGGAATTGGTTTCTTGGGGGCAGGAGCTATTTTAAGGAGAGGAAATGACAGTATATCTGGTTTAACGACAGCAGCTATTATATGGGGAGCTGCAGGAATCGGAATTGCTGTAGGTGCCGGGTTTTATTTCGAGGCCATCGCAGGAGTCATCTTTATTATGATAAGTGTTGAACTAATTCCTTCAGTTATGACTTGGATAGGTCCTAAACAATTGAGAGAAAAGGAAATGAAGCTAGACATTATTGTATCTGAAAGTAAGTATGTGAAATTTGTTATTGAAACCATTCAGCAACAAAAAATAACGGTCTATCGCATACGAATTCGGGATTTGAAAGATGGGGGTCATTCAATTCAATTAAACATTGGGGTTAACTACAAACTAAAATTAACAAGTTTGTATGAATTAGTCTCACAAATGAATGGAGTAAAACAAGTTGAAATTGAGAGTTTATAATAGATACATTTCTACACTAGAGGATGTCGACTTTTTTTAAAAAAAGGAATCGTTAAGGAAGCAAACGAATGTACATATTTAAAATACTATAGGTTTCAACTTTTATTAAGGAAAGGGGCTGTTTAACATGCAGCGCCCTTTTATCATGCACAAACGAATTGAAAAAGAAAATCTCCACCAACAATTTAGGGTATCTAGGCTGTCTATTATTTTCCACTTTTCCCTCTAGCTGAAAAATAAACCTCCGTAAACAATACAGCCTATCTCGTAATATAAACAGGAAAACCTGCTTTCCGAGCACGTTCTGCTAATTCTTCTGCGTTTTTCCTATTTCCAAAAGCACCTATTTGAACTCGATATAACGTATTTGGATCAGTCTTTTGCTCATTTTTATTAGATGAATTACTTGTTGAGCCATTACTTCCCGAACCACCCGCTTTTTTGTGCAAATTCAAGGCTTTTGCTAAACCGTTGACATGACCTCTTGCAATTTTATTTATATAAGAGGAGCTTTTTAATTTATTTGCATCTGTCGCATTGTCAATAAAGCCATTCTCTGTTAGAATCGCTGGCATATGAGACTCCCTTAGCACATGGAAATTCGCTTGTTTTTGTCCACGGTCACGCAAATCAATCTGCCGAATAATTTCTTCATGAATAGATTTTTGATATTTCTTTGTTTGTGAACTCGCAGCAGGATAGACATAACTTTCAAAGCCTGTTCCTCCACCTGAATTTATGTGAATAGATAAATAAAAGTCAGCCCCCCAACTATTTGCTGCGTTTGTCCGATCACTTAGGCTAACAGTCTTATCGATTGTTCTACTCATTTTTATTAATATATTGTCATATTCATTTTTTAAAATCCGCTGTACTTCATTAGCAATTTGGAGTGTGATATTTTTTTCACTTATTCCATTTCCAACCGCCCCAGGGTCTGACCCACCGTGGCCCGGGTCAATAAAAATCTTTACCATTCTATTCACCTCTCAATTTATTTAACTGCAGTGTGAAAACGACCATTGCAAGAAATTTATAGGTGTCATCTAATTTATTTATATGAAGAAAAGTGAAAAATGGTTAAGATAATTAAGTAAAACAATGATTCTACGCTAAATAAGGATTATTGAATTAAAATGCATGAAGAGCGAACCTAAGCACACAAGCAAGGTGTAAGCAGCTTTGCATCGCAGCCAAAAAAAGCTTTTTCTACGAACTCAAGTCTCTTGGTTGCCTTGTATGAATGTAAAATATGAGAAAGCTGAATAACTATTAACAAAAAAATGCAAGTTTACTTTTCACAGCAAACTTGCACTTACACGTTAATCGTATTTTTTATTATCTCGACATTTCATATGCTTTGATTTTATCACTATGCAACAAAGTTAAATCAATATCGTCCCACCCATTCACTAATTTTTCTTTATGGTATTTGGGAATATCAAAAGGTATGACTCGAGTACCATCTCCAATCGTTTGTGCTTCAAGATCAATGGCTAATGTAAATGGGAGTGATTCTGCGCTCTCCATCCACTCCTTAATAATATCCTCATCTAATTGAATCGGTAATATCCCATTTTTCAACGCATTATTATAAAAAATATCGGCAAAACTAGGTGCAATCACAACACGAAAACCGTAATCAAGAAGGGCCCAGGCGGCATGTTCACGGGATGATCCGCAACCAAAATTTTTCCCTGCTAAAAGTATACTAACTCCTGTATACTTCTCGTCATTTAAAGTAAAGCCTTTAATCGGTTGCCCGTCGTTATCAAAGCGCCAATGATAAAATAAGTATTTTCCGAATCCTGTTCGTTCAATTGCTTTTAAAAATTGTTTTGGGATAATTTGATCCGTGTCTACATTTTCACGATTTAACGGATAAACTAGCCCTTTATGGTATTTAATTGCTTCCATTCCTTTTTGACCTCCTTGTATTTTTTCTTATGTGTATTATTGAAAAACTTCTTGCATTTCCCGTACATCGATAAAGTGACCAGATATTGCCGCAGCTGCTGCCATTTCAGGACTTACAAGATGTGTCCTAGCACCATTTCCTTGTCTTCCTTCAAAGTTACGATTGGAAGTAGATGCACATCTTCCCCCTGGTGGAACGATATCCTCATTCATTCCTAGACACATACTACAACCAGCTTCACGCCATTCAAATCCTGCTTCTTTAAAAATTTGATCTAATCCTTCCTTCTCCGCTTCCATTTTTACAACAAAGGAACCTGGAACAACAATCGCTCGCTGAATATTTTCATGTACTTTTCTCCCTCGCACAATTTCTGCTGCTTTTCTCAAATCAGCGAGGCGTGAATTTGTACAGGAACCAATAAAGACATGATCAATTTCAATAGAAGTAATTGGTTGATTTTCTTCTAATCCCATATAATCAAGAGCCCGACGAACTTCATCTTTATTATCCACATCAGTTATTGATGGTGTGCGTCCACTTACTGGAACACACATACTTGGATTTGTTCCCCACGTTACTTGAGGTTCAATTTCTTCTGCATTTATCGTAACAGTCCGATCAAAATCAGCCCCTTCGTCTGTGGCCAATGATAACCATTCAGCAGCAATCTTTTCGAATTCTTCACGTTTCGGAACATATCTTTTTCCTCTTAAAAATTCAATGGTTTTTTCATCAGGACTAATTAACCCTGCTCGTGCACCTGCTTCAATTGACATGTTACAAACAGTCATTCGTCCTTCCATTGATAAACCACGTACTGCCTCACCCGTATATTCAATCACGTAACCTTGACCAAAGCTAACACCAAACTTAGATATAATTGCTAAAATTAAATCTTTTGCAGTTACACCGACGCCTAACTTCCCTTCGACATGGACATTCAATGTTTTTGGACGTTGTTGCCATATTGTTTGTGTCGCTAATACATGTTCCACTTCACTCGTTCCGATACCAAATGCAAGAGCACCGAATGCTCCATGAGTAGACGTATGGCTATCTCCGCATACAATTGTTTTTCCAGGTTGGGTTAGACCTAGTTGCGGACCGATAACATGAACAATTCCTTGGTCTGGATGAAACATATCGGCTAATGTAATCCCAAATTCATCACAGTTTTTCTTTAACGTTTCCATTTGTTTTTTTGAAATAGGATCACGAATAATTTCACGATTCATCGTTGGAACATTATGGTCCATTGTCGCAAAAGTTAAATCAGGGCGACGAACTTTCCGATTGTTCAATCTTAAACCTTCAAATGCTTGTGGTGATGTTACCTCATGAACGAGATGCAAATCAATATATAACAAATCCGGTTTTCCTTCCTCTCGATGAACTACATGTTTTTCCCAAATTTTTTCAATAATTGTTTTCGGTTTCCCCATCTTTCTTCCCTCCTATGAATCTCTGAATAAAGGTTAAACGTTTCTAGAATATCCTATTGGCTTTGCAGCTCGTAATTTTCCTAAAATTATATTAGTTAACTGTTCAGTACCTACTGTTATTCCGTTTTCTAACGGTAAATCTGGTGTATGGTACCCTTGTAATAATGTTTCATTCACAGCTTCTTCGATTACCTGAGCCTCTTCTTCCATTTGAAAAGATGAACGAAGCATGAATGCAGCTGACAAAATCATTCCAATTGGATTTGCCACACCTTTCCCAGCAATATCAGGTGCGGACCCGTGAATCGGTTCATATAATCCGAAAGAATCAGAACGTACACTTGCTGAAGGTAGTAACCCGAGAGAACCGGTCAAAACAGACGCTTCATCACTTAAAATATCGCCAAACATATTTTCAGTAACAATTACATCGAATTGGCTCGGGTTCGTTATTAACTTCATACTTGCCGCATCTACGTAAAGGTGATCTACTTTAACATCTGGGTATTCGTTTCTTTTTTCATTTACAATTTCACGCCATAATTTACTAGATTCGAGAACATTTGCTTTATCCACTGATGTTAGATGTTTTCGTCGCATTTGAGCAAACTGAAAAGCTTTTTCTACAATTCTTTCAATTTCGTGTCGTTCATAATAGAGTGTATCTACAACAACATTTCCGCCATCACGCCTTTCGCTTGGCTTTCCGAAATATAAACCACTTGTTAATTCCCGGACAATTAAAATATCGCTATCCTTTATAATTTCTTCCTTAAGTGGAGAAGCGTGAAGTAAAGGAGAAAAACCTTTAATCGGACGTAAATTAGCAAAAAGCATGAGATCTTTCCGTATTTTTAAAAGCCCCTTTTCAGGTCGGATATCTGCTGGTAAGGTGTCCCACTGTGGTCCACCAACTGCGCCTAATAGAACCGCATCTGCCCTTTTACACGCCTCAACAGTTTCATCTGTTAGCGGGATTCCAAAACGTTCAATAGAATCTCCACCAATGGCATACTCATTAAATGTAAATTGATGATGAAAATACTCCCCAATTGTTGTTAGTATCCGTTTTGCCGATTGCATGATTTCTGGTCCAATTCCATCACCTGGTAGACATACAATTTGTTTTTCCATCTTTTTCACCCATTTTCTATTTGATTTGGAGATTTCTTTCTATATTCCATATAAAAATCGAGTTTGTCGCGCGTTTCGAAATCCTGCTATTTACTCGTTATTACTTCTTTTCTCACTGTATTCTGTTGAATTAGATATTTATTTACGGCATTAATATAAGCATGTGCAGATGCTTCAAGAACGTCTGCTGCTGTCCCACGTCCATTTATCATTTCACCGTTCACTTTCACTTTGACATAACTTTCAGCAAGGGCATCTTTCCCACCACCAATGGAACTAATTTGGTAATCTAGTAAATTGGTTTCCTCAATAATTAGTGCAGCGATTGTTTTATATAATGCCTCGACACTCCCATTTCCTGTACATGCAGTTTGAACAACGTGGTCGTCTGGTGTCTTTAACGAAACCGTTGCGGTTGGAATATTCGCCGATCCGTATTGTACTTGGAACATTTCCAATTGATATTTTTTTATTGCACTCGTATTTGTTTGAATTTCCATTAAAATTGTAAATAAATCATCATCGGTTACTTCTTTTTTATGGTCAGTCATTTGTTTAAACTGTTGGAACGCTTGATTTAATTTTTCCTCTGACAATGTAAAGCCAAGTTCAATTACTTTTTCTTTAAACGCATGCCTTCCTGAATGTTTTCCTAAAATTAATGCATTTGAGTGAACGCCAACTAATTCAGGTGTGATAATTTCATAGGTTTCTGCATTTTTTAATACACCATCTTGATGGATACCTGATTCGTGTGCATAAGCATTTCGACCAATAACTGCTTTATTCGCTTGCACGCTCATCCCTGTTAGTTTTGCAACAAGGTCACTCGTCCGTTTTAGTTCATCTAATTTTAAATTCGTTTCATATGGATAAAAATCTGAGCGGATTTTTAAAGCGATAGCAACTTCCTCTAATGCCGCATTTCCCGCCCGTTCACCAATTCCGTTAATTGTACCTTCGACTTGTGTTACTCCATTTTCAATCGCTGCTAATGAGTTCGCTACTGCCATTCCTAAATCATCGTGACAATGGCAAGAAAGGGCTACACGATCAATGTTTGGAACATGCTCCCTTATATAACGAAACATTTTTCCATATTCTTCTGGTGTTGTATATCCAACTGTATCCGGTAAGTTAATGACGTTCGCACCAGCATCGATGACTTCTCGAATAATTTTGGCAAGAAAATCCCAATCGGATCGAGAGGCATCTTCTGCCGACCATTCAACAATAGAAAACTTTCTCTTTGCGTATTTCACCATATTTACCGAGGTTTCAATGACTTCATCTGGTGTCATTTTTAATTTGTATTTCATATGGATCGGAGACGTTGCTAAAAAAAGGTGCAAACATGGCTCCTCAGCATTTCTTAATGCGTCCCATGCCGTATCAATATCCGACTGAACTGCCCGTGATAGTCCGATAATGGAAGAATCTTTTATCGTTTCAGCAATTGCCTTGACCGCTTCAAAGTCACCTTTTGATGATGCTGGGAATCCCGCCTCAATTCGGTCAACCCGAAGACGTTCTAATTGTCTAGCAATCTCTAACTTCTCCAATTGATTTAAATTTACTCCTGGTGATTGTTCTCCATCCCTAAGCGTCGTATCAAAAATTTTAATTTGTGTCATCATCTCTTCCATCCTTTCATTTTTACTTTCTCTTATTACACAATAAATTTCCTTTTCACAATTAACACTGTAAAGTAAAAAACAATATGAAAAGCCCCTTTCTCCCACAAATAAATCTGACGAACAGATAACGTTGGGGAGAAAAGAGCTTTCTCGGTACCACCCAATTTTATAGTATTCTCGCAAATACTACCTCATGAAGCTTGTAGCTTCGTTTTGATAACAGGTACGAATAGGGGATGTACCTGGCTAAACTTAATAGGAAAATCCGTTCAGTTCAGCACTCAGGGAGGAGACTGAAACAAAATGTATTTCCAGGCTTCCACCATCCCTGGATCTCTGTGAATACATGGACTTTGTTCCATAATCCCTTCATTGCTTTAGTATATGATTATAAAATATTTATAAAATTTTGTTATCAGTTAATATTGTCACTTATCATAAAACATTTTTCTGAAAAGTGCAAGAGGTTTTTAAATTTTTTTATTTTAATTTAACGTATAAATTCATTCACCCAATCAATTTCACTTATTTTCCAATATTCACCCCTGATACAGGTGGCTGAATCTCATTTCCTTTTCTGCTCCAATAAGTAGCAAGAAGTGGCCCAGAAATATTATGCCATACACTAAATATGACACTTGGAATCGCTGCTAACGGTGAAAAATAACCGATGGCAAGGGTTGAAGCAAGACCCGAATTTTGCATACCAACCTCGATTGAAATCGTCTTTTGACTTGGATAATCTAATTTCAACAATTTTGCGACAAAAAATCCAAGCAATAATCCAAGACAGTTATGTAACACAACGACAAGAAATATGAGTAACCCGTTTGAAAGCAAATTATCTCTATTTACAGCTACAACAGCTGATGCTACACCGACAATTCCGACAACCGATACAAGTGGTAAGATTGCCGTACTTTTTTCTACTTGTTTTTTGAAAAAGTATTGTACTAATACCCCTAAAACAATTGGTATTAAAACAACTTGAACCACTGAAATGAACATACTCCAGAAAGAAACTTCCATCCATTGTCTAGCTAAAAGCCATGTTAAAAAAGGTGTTAAAATAGGTGCTAGTAGTGTTGAAACTGCTGTAGCACTAACAGATAAAGCTGCATTCCCTTTTGCTAAGTAAGTCATCACATTCGATGCCGTTCCCCCAGGTGCACATCCGACTAAAATGACCCCTGCTGCCAATTCAGGTGGTAGTTTGAATAGTACGGCTAATCCAAAAGCAACTAATGGCATAATTGTATATTGACTGATTGCTGCAATAATTACACTTTTAGGAGATTGAAAGACTGCTTTAAAATCATCTACCGTTAACGTTAATCCCATTCCAAACATAATGATTCCGAGCAATAATGAAATATGTGGTGCAATCCATGTAAAACCTTCAGGGATAAAATAACTTAAGATAGCAAAAATAATAATCCAAACAGCAAATGTATTTCCTGCAAAATTACTAATTTTCGTTAATTGTCGCAATATCATCACTCCTTTTTTCTAGTTAGTAGAAATTATAGTCTAATTTTTTTACTTTGCAATATAATTTTATTAAAAATATATTTTAGAAAGTTTTAAATATACTTGACATACCGATTTACTTTTATTAAAATCTATTTTAAATATATTTTGAAATGAAAACGTAAATAGAAATAACGCTATGAAGAGAACGGGAAACAATACCAAAGTATTTAAAGCGATCCGGTGATGGTGGGAGTCCGGAAATACTTCTTGTTTCTAGATCATCTCTGAGCGCCATTCTGAACGGACTTCCAATTAGGTTTGGCCAGGTTCTTAAATAAAGTACCTGTTATCAAAAGAAGCTACAAGCTTCATAAGGTAATATCTGTGAGGATATTATGAAGATTGGGTGGTACCAAGAAAAGCAAACTCTTTTCTTCCCAAATAGTTATACGCTTTTGGGGGAAATGGGTTTTTTTATTTTCCCGTTATATCTGAACTATTTTTGATAAATTTTAAAATATAAATAAATTAAGTATTGACCATTTTCTAAAAATACTTTATTATAAACGGCAAATATATTTTTAGCACAGTACAGTGAAAAAATATTAACTAATACATTCATAGATTTAATTCGATGACGGGAACGGGGAACAATACTAATGTATTTAAAGCGATTCAGGGGTGGTGCAAGCCTGAAAATACATATTGTTCCTAGATCATCCCTGAGTGCTAATCTGAACAGTAAGCTAAGTAGGATTAGCCAGGTGTAATTTTACACCTGTTACCAAAAGAAGCTCCATGCTTCATGAGGTAGTATTCGCAAGGATACTACGAACTTGGGTGGTACAGAGGAAAGATGACTCTTTTCTCCCCAAATAGCTGCGGTAAGTAGTTTTGTGGGGAGTAAAGAGCTTTTTTTATACACTTTCACTATAATCATAGTTCAAATTAAAGGGGAGGTTTCTTTCGTGAATCTTAAGGTAATGAATGACGAGGAAAGGCAAGTTGAACAAAAGAACGGTGCTGACCTTTTAGTCGATACACTCGTTAATGAAAATGTTGATACGATTTTCGGATATCCCGGTGGTGCAGTATTGCCGATTTATGATGCGTTCCATCGCAAAAAAGCACCTTTTAAACATATTCTTACAAGACATGAACAAGGGGCGATTCATGCTGCAGAAGGTTATGCAAGGGTAACAGGGAAACCGGGAGTTGTTTTTGCGACATCAGGCCCTGGGGCCACGAATTTAGTGACAGGTATTACAGATGCTATGATTGACTCAATTCCTTTAGTCATTTTTACTGGTCAAGTTGCTAAAAATGTGATTGGGACGGATGCATTTCAAGAGGCGGATGTCATTGGTATAACGACACCAATTACGAAATATAATTATCAGGTCAATGATTTAACAGACTTACCTTCCATTGTTCGGGAAGCCTTCCACATTGCAACAACGGGGAGACCTGGACCTGTTGTCATTGATATACCTAAAAATATTGCAACGGACCAAGTAAGGAGGAATTCTCAATATAATACAAATATTCATTTACCAGGCTATCAACCGACAACTGTTCCAAACCCACTACAAGTAACAAAACTTATTGAAGCGTTAAAAAATTCCAAGAGGCCGCTCGTCTTAGCGGGGGCTGGTGTATTGTTTGCCGATGCCGCTAAAGAGCTAAAAGATTTTGTTGAAAGATTCCAATTACCGGTTACAAACACGTTGCTCGGATTAGGTAGTTTTCCTGGTGACCATGAATTATTTTTAGGAATGGCAGGGATGCACGGAACATATGCAGCAAATATGGCAATTTCTGAATGTGATTTATTAATCAATTTTGGTGCACGATTTGATGACCGCCTAACCGGAAACTTAAACCACTTTGCTCCTTATGCAAAAGTCGCTCATGTTGATATTGATCCGGCAGAAATAAGTAAAAACGTAGAAACTGCTATCCCGATGGTTGGGGATGCAAAAGAAGCTTTAAATTCACTATTAAACTATGATTTGAAACTAACACGAAACGAGCAATGGATGGAAAGACTAGCAAAATATAAAGCAGAAAAACCACTATGGTATGAGAAACCGAAAGAATTTATTTCACCACAATGGTTTATCGAACAAATTTATAAACTAACAAAAGGAAATGCAATTGTTACCACAGATGTGGGCCAACATCAGATGTGGGCAGCCCAATACTTCCAATTTAAGAAACCACATCGTTGGGTCACATCGGGTGGTCTTGGTACGATGGGATTTGGTTTACCTGCAGCAATTGGTGCGCAAATTGCTAAGCCTAGTGAATTAGTCATTTCCATTGTTGGAGATGCTGGATTTCAAATGACAAACCAAGAACTTGCTGTCATAAGGGAAAGAAATCTCCCAGTAAAAACAATTATTTTAAATAATTCCGCTTTAGGGATGGTGAGACAGTGGCAAGAAATCTTTTATGAAGAACGTTACTCAGAATCGATTCTCTCTTTCAATCCCGATTTTATTAAATTAGCTGAGAGTTACGATATTCGTGGAGTTATTATCGATCGAGAAGAGGATGCTATTCAGAAGCTTGAAGAAGCGTTTCGTTATGAGGGACCAGTATTAATCGATTGTCGTATTCCACAAAGTGAATGTGTTTATCCAATGGTTGCGCCTGGTCAAGGTCTGCATCAAATGGTGGGGGTGACGAAATGAGGCGGATCATTACTGCAACAGTACAAAACCGTAGTGGTGTACTCAATCGAATTACAGGTATGTTAACAAAAAGGCAGTTTAATATTGAGAGCATCACGGTTGGCGGTACAGAAAAAGAAGGGATTTCAAAGATGACCTTTGTTATTGATGTTGCTGATCCTCAAAAGTTTGAACAATTAACAAAACAATTAAATAAACAAATTGACGTAATTAAAGTAACTGATATTACAGAAAAGGCTCATGTTGTACGTGAGTTAGCACTAATTAAAGTCGCGGGTACACGCGGGCAACATGCAGAAATTCAAAGTGTCATCGCCCCATTTCGGGCATCAATTATCGATGTCAGTAAAGATAGCTTAATCATTCAAGTGACAGGGAAACCTGATAAAATTGATGCTTTAGTCGAATTATTAAAATCTTATGGAATTAAAGAACTAACACGAACTGGTATTACCGCATTTTTACGTGGACATCAACCACAAGTAACTGATATGAATTCACTTTCCATATAGAGTTGTTCCGAAACCTGTTGGAAAGAATAATAATCTAAAAAAATATCAATTATTACGGAGGGAACTATCATGGTAAAAGTTTTACACAATGAAGATATTGTAAGAAATGTACTACAAGGTAAAAAAGTTGCAGTTGTTGGATATGGATCACAAGGTCATGCTCATGCACAAAACTTGCGTGACAGTGGATATGAAGTTGTGATTGGTTTACGTGAAGGAAAATCATATGTACGAGCAAAAGAAGATGGCTTTACTGTATTACCTGTAGCTGAAGCGGTAAGTGTTGCAGACGTTGTTATGCTGCTTATGCCAGATGAAACTCAAGCAAAAGTATATGAAGAAAGTATTAAACCGAACTTAAAGTCTGGTGCTGCTCTTGCCTTTGCCCATGGATTTAACATTCATTTTGGTCAAATTGTACCACCACAAGACGTTGATGTATTCATGGTTGCACCTAAAGGACCAGGTCACCTTGTGCGCCGTACGTATGAAGAAGGTGCGGGTGTCCCTGCCCTATATGCTGTATATCAAGATGCAACAGGGGAAGCTAAAGATCTTGCATTAAGCTATGCAAAAGGAATTGGCTCTGCTCGTGCAGGAATTTTAGAAACAACATTTAAAGAAGAAACAGAAACCGACTTGTTTGGTGAGCAAGCTGTATTATGTGGAGGACTAACAAGCTTAATTAAAGCTGGTTTCGAAGTATTAGTAGAAGCCGGATACCAACCAGAAGCAGCCTATTTTGAATGTTTGCACGAGATGAAACTAATTGTTGACCTGCTTTATGAAGGTGGATTATCAAATATGCGCTACTCAATTTCCGACACAGCACAGTGGGGTGATTTTGTATCAGGTCCACGCGTTATTACGGATGATACGAAAGAAAGAATGCGTGAAATCCTTTCCGACATTCAAACTGGGCAATTTGCAAAAGGATGGATTCTAGAAAATCAAGTAAACCGTCCACAATTTAATGCGATTAATGCAGCAGAGCAAAACCATCCAATTGAAAAAGTAGGGCAAGAACTACGTGCATTAATGCCATTCATTAAGCAATCTGTTAAAGATCAAGAAACAAAAAATAAAGAACTAGTGAAGTAACCAATTAATATACTATTAATAAGTAAGAAAACCGGGCTTTCAAACTGATTTTTCACTTTTATAATCACGACAGTTTATATTATGAATGCCCGGTTTGAATTGCTACAAAATAATTAGATTTTTATCTATGTTTTTCTTTTCTAAGGGAGTGAGGAAATTGGGGATTGTACTTTAAGTGAGAAAAAAATTTATTCTGCAATGAACGCTTTATCACCGTTTGTTCACCGTACACCAATATTTACATCTGAAACAACAAACCGAATTGTCGGAAAAAAGGTTTACTTTAAAATGGAAAATCAACAAAAAACGGGTGCTTTTAAAATCCGAGGTGCAACTTATAAAATAATGCAATTACGGCGAGAGCAATTAAAAAAAGGGGTTATTACTGCCTCTGCTGGTAACCATGCTCAAGGTGTCGCATACGCAGCGAAAAAAGCTGGGACAAAAGCTACAATTTTCATGCCAGAAAATACACCACATTCAAAAATTGATGCAACAAGGAACTACGGTGCGAAAGTAGTGTTAACCGGTGAGAGTTTTCAAGAAGCATATGAAGCCTCATTGAAAATGCAAGAGGAATACGGTGCTACCTATATCCACCCATTTGATGATTACGATGTTATGGCCGGTCAAGGCACAATCGCACTTGAATTACTCAGACAAGAGGACCGAATTGATACAATCCTCGTTCCTATTGGTGGCGGTGGGTTAATCAGTGGTATTGCAGTAGCAGTAAAAACAATCAATCCTCACATAAAGGTGATTGGGGTTCAAGCAAGTGGAGCCGCACCTGTCCGAGATAGCTTCAAAACAAAGACTCCTACAAACTGGAACCATGTTTCCACGATTGCAGAAGGAATTGCGGTGAAAAAACCCGGGAAACATACACTACCAATTATTATGAACTTTGTTGACGACGTCTTAACTGTCACAGACGAACAAATTGCTGCAAGCATTCTTTATATGTTAGAAAGAGGGAAAACTTTAATTGAAGGCGCCGGAGCAGTAACGACAGCAGCATTGTTTGCTTATCACCATCAATTGAAATCAAAGCATTGTGGTCTTATTGTTAGCGGAGGAAATATTGATATTGAAGAAATGCCGCATATTCAACAACTAGCTGCAATGACTGGTGGAAACGGTGATAAAATCGCCATTAATTTATAAACAGGTAAAGGATTGGGTGACTTTTGAACCCAATCCTTTTTTATACTTTAGGTCTACTTATTCCAAAACTATTAATTTGTTAAAGCTTGAATTGGTGCAGGAATTCTTCCACCACGATTAATAAATTTTTCTGAGCTATAGCTATTAACCGCCATGACTGGTGCACGACCGAGTAATCCACCAAATTCAACAATCTCCCCTTCTGTTTTCCCAGGCACTGGAATTACCCGGACAGCGGTTGTTTTCTTATTTATCATTCCAATCGCGGCTTCATCGGCAATCATGGCCGAAATGGTCGCTTCGGAGACATCACCAGAGACAGCAATCATATCAAGACCGACAGAACAAACACATGTCATCGCTTCTAATTTTGATAGAGTTAGAGCTTGATCGACAACCCCACGAATCATTCCGTTATCCTCACTTACTGGAATGAAAGCCCCACTTAATCCACCAACATATGAACTTGCCATCGTTCCCCCTTTTTTCACCGCATCATTCATTAATGCCAATGCTGCAATCGTTCCATGAGTTCCGACTCTTTCTAAACCGATTTCCTCTAAAATTTCCGCAACACTATCGTTCATCGCATTTGTCGGTGCAAGAGAAAGATCCATAATTCCAAAAGGTACATTGAGCCGTTCTGCGACAACACGACCAATAAATTCACCAGCTCGAGTGATTTTAAAAGCCGTCTTCTTAATGACATCAGCCACTTCCCCTAAATCTGCTTCCGAATGGCGCTTCAGTGCATTTAAAACAACCCCTGGCCCACTGACACCAACATTTAGAACAACTTCACCTTCTCCGGCACCATGGAAAGCACCTGCCATAAAAGGATTGTCCTCAACCGGATTACAAAAAACAACTAGTTTGGCACAAGCAAGTCCATTCTGGTCTTTTGTCCGTTCAGCAGCGTCCTTTATAATTGTACCCATTTTTCGAACAGCATCCATATTAATACCAGATTTCGTTGTCCCTATCGAAACAGAGGAACAAACTCGTTCAGTCACACTTAACGCTTCTGGAATTGCATCAATTAATGTTTGATCCGCATTTGTCATTCCTTTATGTACAAGAGCTGTAAAACCACCAATAAAGTCAATTCCGAGTTCCTTTGCCGCCCGGTCCAATGTTTTTGCGATTTCTACAGCTTGTTCGACAGTCGCATCACCTAATATTTCGGCAATTGGTGTAATGGAAATCCGTTTGTTAATAATTGGAATACCATATTCCTTCTCAACACTCTCAGCAACTTCTTTTAAATTTCGAGCGTAGTTAACAATTTTTTTATATATCTTCTCATTCATCTTTTGAAAGTCGGGATCCGCACAATTTTTCAAACTAATTCCCATCGTTACTGTCCGAATATCAAGATTTTCAGTTTGAACCATACGAATGGTTTCCAGCATTTCAGTATAAGTAATATTCATTTTCGTGACTCCTTATTTAAATTCGATGCATTGCTTGGAAAATATCTTCCAATTGAATATTAATTTTTAAGTTTAACTTAGTAGCAAGATCATCTAATTCTTGCTGTAAGGTTTCTAAATTAGCTCCTGTCATATCAACAATCATCATCATCGTAAAAAATTCTTGTAAAATCGTTTGGCTAATATCTAAAATATTTACTTTATGATTAGATAGAATCGTCGTTACATTGGCGATAATCCCAACTTGATCCTTTCCTACAACACTGACAACTGCTCGTTTTTTCTCCATCTATTCCACCTCAATTATTATTTTTCGCAAAAATAGTTACCACTTATTCTTCATATTTTCAGCGCTATCCTTTTATAATAGACTTACGAAATTCCTATTAATATTGTCATCTTAGCAAGGCGGAGTATTTTGGTCAATAGTCAATTATTTTATTTTTTTAATTAAAAGTTGCGGATGAATCAAAAGAGGAACCTTACGAGCAACAATAGCCCATTTGTGTAAGAGTGAGGAATCAATTTTGTGGTAATTGGTCTTGCAAAATATCAGAATAAATTGTATACTATTTGTGTCATTAAAAATAGTTACGGGGCATTAGCTCAGCTGGGAGAGCGCTTCGCTGGCAGCGAAGAGGTCAGCGGTTCGAGCCCGCTATGCTCCATACCGTTATTAAAAACCACGTCATGACAACGATTCATGACGTTCTTTTATTTTTGTTGACTTATTCGAATACTTATTGCATCGAACAACACGTCTATTCATTACGATAATTCGTATTGAAAGGGCGTGTTTTTTATTTTAAAACAAAAATAATCGAGGAACAAAATGAAAAGGAAAACGTGTAAAGAACGAAAGAAGTTTATTCCCTACTTCGGAAATTACGAGCTAGACCTTTTATTCATCATGTATCACAAAATAAAATTTGCAGAAGATCAGGCGGAAGGAACGTTAAAGAAATCTCATTTTTAATTCCCAAAATCATTACATATTGAAGTGGGCTTAGACGAATTGAAATTACGAAAAGAGAATAAGGGGGCAGAGAAAATAATTATTGATTACGTGGGCAAACGTTCTTCTTTACCGCTTCAATAGATTCATATATGTGACGACATAACCTTACGAATATGGGTCACTCGTGACTGTCACTTAAATCTACTTATTATCTTGTTTACACTTTATCTACATAACTAATATATAATAAATAACAACATATTTACTATGGTTTAAACGTTATTTACCTTCGAAGTTTATACCAGTTGAATCGTAATATTAAGATTATGGAAAAATGATTAATATTTATCACTTTGTAGATAAGTAAACAAATTAGATATAGAAAGGCGGACATTCCAAGCGGATTGTCCGTCTTTTTTAATACAAGTAACTATTTATTAATTTTTTTAAACGCCTCGGTTTGCTCTTTAATTCCTTTTTCAGCTGCAAATCTTTCAATACTTGATGCACCAAAGAATCCTACAATCCCATTAACTTTTTCGATTACATATTTAGCATCTTCTGGTTCAGCTATTGGGCCTCCATGACAAATAACCAATATATCTGGATTGACCGCACGTCCTGCATCCACAATTTCTTGAATGCGTTTAACACAATCATCTAAAGTTAATGCAGTTTTTGCACCAATCGTACCTTTTGTTGTCAGACCCATATGTGCAACGAGTACATCTGCACCCGCCTTTGCCATCTTTGTTGCTTGTTCTTCATCAAATACATATGGAGTTGTCAGAAGGTCTAGTTCATGTGCTTTCCGAATCATTTCCACTTCTAAACCATATCCCATGCCAGTTTCTTCTAAATTTTGGCGGAAAACTCCATCTATTAAACCGACAGTAGGAAAATTTTGTACCCCACTAAACCCTTGGTCTTTCAATTGTTTTAAAAATACATCCATAACTCGAAATGGGTCAGTACCATTCACTCCCGCAAGTACTGGAGTATTTTTCACAACAGGCAATACTTCATTACCCATTTCTTGAACGATTTGATTCGCATCTCCATATGCTAACAAACCTGCTAAAGAACCACGTCCAGCCATTCTATATCGACCAGAATTATAAATGATTAGCATGTCAGCGCCGCCCGCTTCACTACTTTTCGCAGTTATCCCTGTTCCAGCACCAACACCCAATAAAACTTCACCATTTTCAATTTTCTTTTTAAAATCTTTTAAAATTCCCTCTCTACTTAATGAAATCATCTTATTTATCACCTTTCTTTTTTTCGATTAATTGTAGCAATTTTTCAGCTGCTAATTCTGCAAATTTTTGGTCGTTAACATGTAGGTCAACTTCAGCTATTTCTATTTTGTTTACATCAATTTTTTCCTTTATTGTACGAATCAACGCTTGATCTTCTTCTGGTCCGAAAAATTGTTGACCTTCCATATCTAATCCCGAAAACCCCTTTATTGGAAACATTAATGCTGTGTAACCACCACTTGACTTATTTAGTCTTTCAGCCATATTTTCAGCAATTTTCCGATTTTCCTCAATCGTAGTTCTCATCAAAGTAACGGTTGGATTGTGTTGATAAAAGTTCCGATCATTAAATTGTGAAGGTACGGTATTTCTTGGCCCGAAATTCACCATATCCATTGCACCAACGGAAACTACTTGAGGTACCCCGTATTTACCTGCTGCTTCTAACCGATGAGGACCTGCTGCTAAAATTCCACCTACCGTTTCATCAGCCCATTCCGTTGTAGTAATATCAAGAACACCTTCAAAAAACCCATTTTCGATTAAATGTTCCATTGTTTTTCCACCAATACCCGTAGCATGAAAGATTAATACTTCATATCCCCTGGCCTCTAAATAATCCTTAGCATAATTTATACAAGGAGTTGTTAATCCAAACATGGTTGCTGCAATTAATGGCTTGTGCTCCAATTCAATCTTATGTTCAAACTGCAGCATCCCACAAATAGCAAAGACAGCATTCGTAAATATTTTCGTAGAGATTGTATTTAGTCCTGCGACGTCAACAATAGATGGAATCATAACGATATCACTCGTTCCCACATAAGGTTGCGTATTTCCAGAGGCCACTGTTGAGACCATAACTTTCGGAACACCAATAGGTAGAGCCCTCATTCCTGGTGTAGCTATTGAAGTACCGCCAGTTCCACCAAATGATAATACACCATGAAACTTACCCTCTTTATATAATCTAGGTAATATGATTTCCATTCCTTTTGACAGTACTTCTGTTGCATGTGCCCGATCCCTTTGCTTAACAATATTTTTAATATCTTCTCCAACGGCTTGTACAACATCCGCATTTGATACATCTGGAGTAAACTGTGGATCAAAAACACCTGAATGGATAGTGAATGTGTTAAAACCTAAAGATTCGATTAACTCCTTTACAAATAGAAATTCTTTTCCTTTGGAATCAAATGTTCCTATTAATGCTATTGTCTTAGTCAAACATATCACTTCCTTTTCAATTTTGGAAAACTGTATTACCTCTACAATTCAATATTACCGCTTCCAAAACTAAAAATATATGATTTTTTGTTTGTTTAACTTGTCGTTATGTTTGATTTTACAAATTCTCTAGGAGACACTCCTTTCCGTTTCTTAAAAATTTTACTGAACTGAGCGTAATTAGAATATCCAACTAACTCCGCAATAGTTGTCAGTGGCATCTTCTTTTCTCGGTAAATTTCTATCGCACGGTTGAGCCGAAAGTCAATTAAAAAATCAGTAAACGAAACCCCAACATTCTTTTTGAATAAAGTACTTAAATACGATCTAGATATATGAAGAATCGCTGATATTTCATTTAAAGATATTTCATCCTTATAGTGAAGACTTATATATCTTTTTATAAAATCAATATAATCTTCCGATGTAGTAAACCCACTTATGATTTTTTCAATAAGTTCCTCATATTTTACATCATTAGTTTTTTTAAAGGATTCTGTTACTTGCATAACGACTTGTTCTGTAGGTATTCTTTCAAAGACAGAACCACCAATATAGCCATCAATATTGGTTCCATCATAAATAAATTGAACATCAACTGGTTTATTCACAGGTCCACCATATACCATTTTTATCGTATTCGGATTTCTCTCTGAAACTACTTCAAAAATATCTCTTGCTAAATTTTTTGCCGTTTGTAATGATTGAATTTGTTTTGAACCGAGTTTACCTCCAGTTGTTAATCCTAAATGTAAACAAATCATATTTGCCCCTGCATCCACCATCTGAATCGCTTGTTCTTTATCAAATACAAAAGCAACTGTAAACAGTCCCAATTTATTGGCAATGGAAATACTCTCCACTTCCTGCTTATAGGAAATCCCTTGTTCTTCCAATACTTCTCTGTATATACCATCAACCAAACCAATTGTAGGATAATTATTAATTCCTGCAAAACCTCTTTCCTTGATTTGACGAATATATGTTTCTGAATTTTTTGTTGGGTCTGTGGCCATGAAACCGAATATAACAGGGATTTTTATTCTCGGTAGTAATTCCTTCAACCCAAATTCCATCACTGTGTCGTTACTATTTAAAAATGGCAAATATGCAGCAAGAGAACTTAATCCTTTTTGGCGAAAAATGCCAGAACTAAGTGCTAAAATAAAATCAGCACCGCCTTCTTCAGCATATTTTGCGGTTAGACCCGAACCTGCTGCAACTCCAATAATATGTCTATTTATTTTTATTTGTTTTCTTAGTTCCTCGCTAATCCTTTCTTTCACAAAATACTTCACACTCATCACACCATTTCATTTTGAATTCTTCAATTGTTTAAGTATGAAAGACTTCATAACATTAGTTTAATTCCATATACCCCAATATCACAATATATTTTAAATTTATTCCACTATTATTCCAGTTATCTGATAATCTATAAGTATATTCATAAATCGGTGGCATATCACATTGTAGGAAGCGGGGGGAACAAAAACAATGGAAATAAGGAAACCGAACGAATTAGAGTTGAAAGAAATCCTTTCCCTTGGACCACAGGCAATATTCGCTGGTACGTTAGGTCAAGTAAAACCGTCAGAAGAAAAAGTGAAACAACTTGTTGAACCTTTATTACAAAAAGAATGTTATTATTTGATAGCTAATAAAGATAATCATCTTTTGGGTTGGATACTCATAGGGGAAAGTAAAGATCAATTTGACGGAAAAACATTCGGATTCATTTACGAGCTGTTTGTATTAGAAGAATTTAGAGGTAATGGTATTTCAAAGCGATTGATAGAAAAAAGTATCGAACACTTCAAGCAAAAGGGATATTCAGAAGTACGTTTAAGTGTATTCGCTGGAAACCAAGCAATTAAACTATATGAAAAACTAGGATTTACTGATCGAACCATAACAATGAGTCTTCCAATTTAACAGATTTTCCCTATCCAAATTGAACATGCGGAAATATGATAGGTCATTGGTTATGAAACACTAGAGCAGATTGAAGGGCGCATACAGTAAATCAGTCCTATACTCAAAGTCCTTTTTGAAAGTAAAAAAGGAACTATCGGAAACTACTCTCTCAGACTACCAGTGAAGATACAGTTCGAGCCCCGATATGCTCCACTACCGAGACCCTTGTGTATCATTTTTTTGGGAATCGCCACTTAAACACCTATCCACAAAAGTGAAGTCGATAACTCGGCTTCACTTCATTTCCTGCCCATTAATTCTTAAAAGATGCATTTGAATTTTTAACAATGCATTCGTTAAATACCTGATGTTCCTGCAATTAAAAGAAAACTGTTTATAAGTACACTTATTATCAATATTATGATGGTTAGAATCTGAATAAATGTTAAGTTGGAAGATGATTTTACCTTCGATTTATCAAGTTTTATATATCCAATCACCAATAATATTATACTAACCATTGCCAAAATATAAGGTATCGAAAAAGAAATGAAAATGCTTTTAGTTATACCGAGTAAGTCTTGCACACCTATTGATAAAGACAACGATAATAACGAATAGATTAATGATAAAACAAATAGGTCAGTCTTTAATTCTGATTTCAATCGTTTTCACTCCCGTTAGATGACCTAGTAGGTGTCCCCCTTTATATAAGCGAAAAAAGGGAAATTTTTAACTACCACACGAACGTCTCTTTTTGATTCAATAAGCCTTTTCATTATAAATCTTCCATGATTAAAAACTATATTTTTAATATTATTTCAAAAAAGGGACAAACAAGCTTTTTATCTGGCCATTTTAGTACTGAACATTAGTACAAAATAAATTAGCTTCTTATTAGATTAGAATCCTATTTAAAAACCGAGTGCTGGACAACCGTCTTTCTCTACTTCTTCTGATCCAAAGATCTGATAATCAAAGTACTTTTCTGCTTTTCCTTCAGCTTGCGTACTTCCATTGGGACCAAACCTTATGTTCTCTTTCGGTACTTCTTCAATGATGGTTCCATTTTCATCAACATAATAGTCATATAATTGATATGATCCAGAATGTTTTTCATTTACCCAGCCAAAATCATATGATGAAGAAGTATTGACAATTCCACCCTTAGGAACTTTATAAATGATTCCATCGTCTGAGCAAAGAGCGGGTATGGTAAAAAGAGATTCCAGTTGGGGAGGCAGGCCATTCATTGCAATCATCCTTTTATTTTGCACAGGAATAGTTGTTGCATGTATGAATGAACAAGAAGGGATTAATCAAACCTATTTTTTACCAAATGGTTTCGAAGGGTGTGTCGTCATTAACTACAATGTGAAAGGTGCACCACCATTAAAAATAGAAAACTTATCGTACTTTCGCAACATCAAACATAATTCTCGAATAAATTTACCGTATTAAGGGTAGAATACCTCTATAAATAGTAATAAAGGTGATGAGTATGCCGAACAAGCTGAAACAGGAAGATATAAAAATTTTAAAAGAGTTAATCAAAGATGTAGACATCGCTATGTTAACTACTGTAACAGAAGAAGGCCTTGTTTCCCGTCCAATGAAAACACAAGAGATTGAGTTTGATGGTGACTTATGGTTTTTCACGAAAAAAGAGACAAATAAATATGAAGAAATTTCGCATGACCAAGATGTGAATGTGGTTTATGTAGGGGAATCCTATGTTTCCGTCAGAGGAAAAGCAGAAATCATTGAGGATGTAAGTATAAAAAAGAAATTATGGAGCAAAGCATATGAAAAAATGATGCAAACTTCTTATGATGATCCGAATGTTGTCTTAATAAAAGTAAAAGCAGAAGCGGCCGAATATTGGGAAACTGGCAATTTGACAAAGCAAATCGCCTTTCTTTATAAACGGATGACAGGGCAAAATGCGAAAACGACAGATGTGAATGAAACGATTGAATTAAAAGAATGAATGGATTGTTTAAAATATGCAATCCACTTTTTGGTTTTTATTAGTGGTAGATTTTCAGCTAAATTGGTTGAATTTAATGAAGGGCTTATTCATTTTGTTAAAAACAAATTCTGCCGAGGGACTGTCTTTCAAGGAAATCATTTTTTTCAAAGATTAATCTTAATTTTGTTCTCGTCTTTCTTTAACAGCTATAAATTTAATTTTTTTCAAAATAAAAAGAGCCTAATATTCTAGCTCCCTTTACGATAAAGCTTTCGTTATTTTCCCCTTGTGATTGAACGTTTATCCAATCTATTGCAAATCAGAAGCCATATAAAAAAGAGTAGAAATAACTGTCACATACGTATATCAAATATTCATCCTAATAAAAAACCTTCTATTGATACAAACAACGAAAATAGAAAAACCGCAATTAGCCACCAACCCATTAATTTTCGCTCATTTCGAAATTCCTCGATTCCCATAACCAACATCATTAAACCTAAGAAGAAAATCATTAGATCCCCATACTTAAAATCCTTCATAATAAGTCCGTAAGAAGCAAGTAAGAACGTTATTGCTGCTAGTATATAACGAAATGTTTTTAACAAAAAAGCCACCTCTTCTCTACATTGAAAATTTGTATGTCTAGGTTGTACCGTTTTTCAATGTCATTTTCCTCAGCAATCACTTCATGTTAACTAATGGAAAGTGCTGCCACCCTAATCGTTTAACTATCTCTTATTTACTAATACTCATTTTAGCATTTTGTTCCTTCTTTATCGCTCCGTTTTAAATCGAAAAAGCCAATCGTTCCGCAGATGAATACCCCTAATAATAATAGCATTGTCATAAACCAATTTTCTCCCCAACTTACTAGTACACTGTATAAACATCCAATTGCAACCGCTAATCCCGCATATTTTTCCCGCCACTTTTTAAGTTTAGAAGTCTTTTGTGTACTCAAGCTTTGCCGCTCTCCTTCTCTTAACCATTACAAAATAATGTAGATGAGTTCTATGAAGTAACCTTTACAAATGATGGGGCTGTCCAGAAAGTCGTAATTTTGATTTCCGGATGCCCCTTTTTATGTTTCAAAACCTTGATATATCGATATTCTTGATAATAATTTTTAGGATATCCACTTTTAGGACAACCTCATTTCTTAACTTTCTTAATTTTAGCAGTCAATGAAACTAATTCGAGTTCATATAGTAAACTAAGTTATCTGTCCATTCCCTATACTCATAAATAAAGCCTTCCCATTTACATTCAAACTTCATCCCAATACTTTTTCTAACTGAATCGAGGCGATATTACCTAAATTGATATGGGCTTCTATGTGATGAAACCTAAACAATTAAACGCAATGTTTAAAGTTTCTCTTACCGCTTCTTTTCCATATCCTCTTCGCCAATACTGGTTATGAAATGTATAGCCTAACCTTCCCTATTGGAAATTATCTCGTATTAATGTTGATACATCCACCATTCCCACATGTTTTCCGTCCTCTTTTCTGAAGACACCAAATATATAAGCGATATCGTTCATTGCAAGTTATTGATGCTTATTGATTAAATTCATGAACCATTAAAAATCACATTCACTCATATCCACCTTCCCTTGATTATGTCGATTTTGGGATGGATATCGGTTATTAAATTCGTTAAACCAATTTTCATAATCTTGTTTTGTTAATGGTCTAATAACTAACCTTTCTGTTTGTGTGACAATATTAAACGTTTCTTTTTGTAATTTCAATGTGACATCTCCTTTGGTTTCCTCGTTTTTCAAAAACAAATGTAGCGACAATAAATTTTTTTACCATAAGATATCACACCTTCCACTTATATTTCATTCATTATAAAATAAAATCAATTATGACACCACATCATTTTTAAACTTTAATATATTTTTACCATTTAAAAAAGTAAGACTATTACACAATACAGATGTTATAATATGATAAAGGTTTTTGACTATACATAATCCAGATGATGATGCTCTTAATAAAATTCACATTAGCTAACCGATGGATTGAAAAAGAACAGGGGGGATTTTATGACTAGTGCAAATTTAAAAGGAATGCTCGGTTCGGGAATTGTAATAACTGTTATTGGATTTATCTTGTTATTTTTCAGCACAACGTTTGGAAGTATTCAAGCAGATAATTGGTTAGTCCAACAAGGCGGGGCAGACACATCCATCTATTTAGTCATGATAAAAAGCTATATAAATACCTTTCTTGTTAGTGGAAGTATTCTTTTCGGGATTGGTCTTATTATTACATTTTTTTCCTTATATAAGCTACTTAATTTTGATGGGGAATAGTCGTTTGACTTTGACTTGTGTTAATTTCTAATATCGTTAAGGAGAGAATATATAGATGATCATTAGAGAAGTTATGACTTCAGACGCGGAAAAATTATTGTACTTAATTCAAAAAGTAGAAGCGAGTTCGAAATATATGCTTTTAGAACCAGGAGAAAGAAACGTAACACGAGAACAGCAGCTGAAAATGGTTGAAAATATAGTTAAAAGTGACAACTCAACAATACTAGTTGCGGAGAATAATCAGGAGCTAATCGGATACATCATGACCATTGGGGGTCATGCAAAAAGAAATAAACACGTTGCCTACATAGTTATCGGAATATTAGACAAGTATCGAGGGAATGGTGTAGGAACAAAGCTATTTGAGGCAATTATAAATTGGGCTGCAAATCATGGGATTCGACGGTTAGAATTAACAGTGGCTACCGAGAACGAAGCAGGTGTTGCACTTTATAAAAAAATGGGATTTGAAATTGAAGGTGTAAAAAGAAATTCCCTATTCATTGATGGCCGGTTTGTTGATGAGTACTATATGTCGAGGTTAATTAATTAGGGGGAGTTATTTTTTGTGAGGAAATTTCCTGAATTGGTTTATTAAGTTATTGCATAAGCCTAGAAGCCTAGAATTCCCGCTCATATGGGCATATAGACCGTTCGTATGAGTCAATAATTGCATGGATTTCGATAAAATGGGCGTATAGAACCTCCCTATGAACCCATTATTCCACGATTTTCGATAAAACGGGCATATAGAACCTTTCTATGAAACCATTTTTGCTCGAGTTTCGTTAAAATGGGCGTATAGAACCTCCCTATGAACCCATTTTTGCTCGAGTTTCGTTAAAACGGGATTATAGAACCTTCCTATGAACCCATTATTCCACGATTTTCGATAAAACGGGATTATAGAGCCTCCCTATGAACCCATTATTCCACGATTTTCGATAAAACGGGCGTATAGAACCTCCTTATGAACCCATTATTCCACGATTTTCGATAAAATGGGATTATAGAGCCTTTCTATGAAACCATTATTCCACGATTTTCGATAAAACGGGATTATAGAGCCTTTCTATGAAACCATTATTCCACAATTTTCGATAAAACAGGATTATAGATCCTTCCTATGAACCCATTATTCCACGATTTTCGATAAAACGGGATTATAGCCCCCCTATGAACCCAAAATTACGCGGTTTTCGTTAAAACGAGGTATAGAACTCCCCTATGATTCCAAAATCCCAAAACTTTTGATAAAACCGACTCATCGATTAATCTCCCCCCTACTTTGGATAGAGGGGGGGGCTTCGACATTTGCTAAATTAGCATTAAACACTGTTCATTATAAAATAATAGAAAATATTAAGAAAAGATGAAGGACTTTTTTAAAATAAGACGAATATATATCTATTAGCAGATGGAGTAGTCCATTCGTTTGATAAAGCCGTGGTATACAGAAAATGAATGAGGCCTCAGTCATTTGCTAGATTATTATATTAATGGAGGAGGTTATAATGAAAGAAATCATCACATCTATTAGAGACAAGAAAGGAACACGTATTGCCCTTATCGCTGTTTTATTAATACCTCTAATTTATGCAGCCATAATCCTTACATCTTCCTGGGGGCCATACGACAACCTTTCGAATCTGCCTGTTGCTGTAGTTAATGAGGACAAGGGAGCCATGTCCGGTGAAAATCCGGTAAATGCTGGCGAAGATTTAGTTAAAGAATTAAAGAGTAGTAAGTCACTAGGCTTTGAGTTCGTTAGTAAAGAAGAAGCAGAAAAGGGATTAAAAAACTCTACGTATTATATGGTAATCGAAATACCGGAGGACTTTTCACATAATATTACGACGGTATTAGATGATAATCCAAAAGTACCAGAACTTAAATATACAAAAAATGAAGGCTTACACTTCATGGCTTCCCAAGTAACGAACTCTGCACTAAATCAAATTAAAGATCAATTATCTGTAAAAATCACTGAAATGTATGCGCAAAATATCTTTACTCAGCTTGAGACAATTGCTGAAGGTTTTAAAGACGGGGCGGATGGATCTGGAAAAATTAATGAAGGTGCTGGTCAATTAAAAGAGGGGACTGAAACAATCATTAGCTCTCTTGAAGAAAAAGCTCCAGATATTGACCGACTTGCAAATGGTGCATCCCAATTAAAAGATGGCACTGGTACATTATTACAAAGTGTACAAAACGGGACAGGGAATATTCACAAACTAGCAGATGGTGCTGGACAAGTAAACGACGGTGCCAATAAATTAAATACTGGAGCAAAAACATTAACAGCAGGTGTTGCTCAAGTTGATGATGGCGCACATAAATTAAACAACGGAATGAAAACATTAAATGCTGGCATTCAATCCGTTGGCGCTGGTACACCAAAATTAAGTAATGGAATGAAGTCTTTAGATGATGGAATTAAGTCCGTCGGTGCGGGTGCGACTAAACTTAACAACGGGATGAAGGATTTAGATGCTGGGATTCAAACGGTCGGTGCAGGTGCTCCGAAATTAAACGATGGAATGAAAGAATTACATGCTGGCATTCAATCCGTTGGTGAGGGTGCCCCGAAACTAAACGACGGAATGAAGGATTTAGACGCTGGCATTCAGTCCGTTGGTGAGGGTGCTCCGAAACTAAACGAAGGAATGAAATCACTAGATGCAGGAATTCAATCAATTGGCAAGAATACACCTGCTTTAAGCAATGGAATGAAGAGTTTAGACGAAGGGATTAGAGCCGTTGAATCGGGAGCGAAGGAATTAAATGGTGGGGCTTCTGATTTGTCTAAAGGAGCTTCAGATTTAACAAACGGTACGAAACAAGTCCAAGATGGCCTAAATAAAGCAAAAGAAGGTAGCACTTCGTTAAGTAAAGGGCTAGACCAACTTGTTCCTGGAAGTAAACAAGTTGCAACTGGTGCTAGTAACGCCGCTGACGCTATTAATCAATTATCAGGTGGCGCACGTCAAGTATCTGATGGTATTAAAAAGTTAGCAAATCATCCGACAATTGGGCCAATGTTAAAAGCTGATCCAGAATTCCAAGCACTTCTCAAAGGTAGTGAAGATGTTGCAAATGGAATGAGCGCTCTAAATAGTAAGGCTCCAGAATTAAAAGCTGGTGCAGAACAAGTTGCTGGAGGCTTACAACAAGTTGCGCCTGGAGCAAAAGATTTGGATAAAGGATTAGGGGAGTTAGTAGCAGGACAAAAAGACGTCGTTACAGGTAGTGAAAAACTTCTAGCCGGTGTGAAAAAATTGTCTGGCGGATTAAGCACACTTGTTGAGAAAACACCAGAACTAGTAAATGGGTCAGGTCAAATTACTGCTGGACTAGATACATTGGCAAAAAATACGCCAGCTCTCGTTGAAGGTTCGAATCAGCTTGCTGTAGGCTTAGATACTCTTGCATCCAATGCACCTGCTCTTATGAATGGGTCCAAACAAATCAGCGCTGGACTTCAAAATCTAGCACAAAATGCACCTGCTCTTGTAAATGGTTCGAAACAACTTTCTGTAGGCTTAGATACTCTTGCATCCAATGCACCTGCTCTTATGAATGGATCGAAACAAATCCGTGCAGGACTGAACACTTTAGCAACAAATACACCAGCTTTATTAAACGGTTCAAAACAACTTTCTGTAGGCTTAGATACTCTTGCATCCAATGCGCCAGCTCTATTAGATGGTTCGAATCAAATTGCAAATGGATTAAACCATTTAGCATCAAACACACCAGCTTTATTAAATGGAGCACAACAGATTTCAACTGGTCTTGGTACTTTATCTAACGGTACAAACCAACTTGCTGCAGGAACTTTAACATTAAAAGATTCTTGGCAAACATTATCATCTGGTGTAAGCCAAATCGATAATGGTATGTCACAAGTTAGCAATGGAACGCAAACCGTTAAAACTGGTTGGGGAACGTTAACAGATGGTGTTTCTCAAGTTGATGAAGGAATTGAAGCCATTAAAGACGGAAGTAGTGAACTAACAACTGGTCTATCCGATGGTGCAGAACAAGTTAGCAGTGTGAAAGCTGATGATGAGAATATTCGACAATTTGCAGAACCTGTCGTACTAGCTGGATCAACTGTCAATGAATTTCCAATGTATCGTTATGCGAATGCACCATACGTCTTATCTTTAGGACTATTTGTTGGTGTACTAGCCCTATCACTACTATTTAATTTCCGTAAGCCAGAGGACTCTGAAGAATCCACTGTTTCATGGTACGGAAAGCAATTTTCGAGAATGGCCGGTTACGCGAGCATTCAGGCAGTATTAATGACTGGATTTGCTTTATTCTTCTTAAAAATTGGTGTAGTCAACAGTTTATTATTATTGCTGTTTTCAATTTTTGCAAGTATAACTTTCTTAGCAATCGTATTCTTCTTCGTGTTAGCTCTCGGTGGTATTTTTGGTCGTTTCGCAGCGGTAGCTTTTGTCGTTCTTCAACTTTCAACGACTGGCTCCAGTCTTCCTGTCGATATGTTACCATCAGGCTTACGTGCGCTAAGTAACTTCTTACCAATGAGACATTCGATTGATAGCTTTAGAGGATTAATTTCACTAGATGATGTAGGTACTGCTTGGATGAGTATCATTGCCCTTCTATTCTTCTTTGTCGTATCAGCTGCATTCATTGCGGTCGTTATCTTCATACAAACAAAGAAGGATACTACAGATACAACCATTTCCGAGCCATAAATAAAAAGCTGTCCACCTGGTTATAAAACCAGTGGACAGTTTTTTATTTATAGTTAACTAGTGCATATTACTCAAATGATTTGTCCAAAGTAACTCATCCTTCAATTATATAAAATGTTACTTAGGGATTTTAAGCAAATTTCTAGAAAAAGGAGAGAAGGAACACTATCATATATTTTAGGGGGCGCCCTGAATAAGTTTAAGATTTACTATTAAATATGGATGGAACAGAACCAAATGGAGAAACTATCCATTGTAGAAAAAATGTTATCGAGGTGATTATGATGAGTAAAAAAATTGCTGTTGTTTTAACCGATGAATTTGAGGATTCGGAATTTACTTCTCCCGCTCAAGCATTTAAAGAAGCTGGTCACGAATTAACTGTGATCGAGAAAGAAAAAGGAAAATCAGTTGTTGGTAAACACGGAGAACATGTTTCTGTTGACGCTTCAATTGATGATGTCAAACCAGAAGAATTTGACGCACTCCTAATCCCTGGTGGATTTTCTCCAGATATACTACGTGCAGATGACCGTTTCGTACAATTTGCTAAAGCATTTATGGATGCAAAAAAGCCTGTGTTTGCCATTTGCCATGGTCCGCAATTATTAATTACAGCAAAATCTTTAGAAGGTCGAAAAGTAACTGGTTATAAATCCATTCAAGTTGACTTAGAATATGCAAAAGCTAATTTTGTTGATGAAGAAGTTGTCGTTTGTTGCAAGCAACTTGTGACAAGTCGTACACCAGATGACTTACCAGCATTTAATCGGGAAGCTTTGGCGATTTTAGCAGAGTAAAGAGATATATCCGTTTTCCATTTTAGCCTATAGAATCCTTTAAATAGTGAATCTCCCGCCTTCTTCAATTTCTCATGATCAAAACGAGATTTTAAGGCGGGAGTCCTATATAATCCAATCATTCTTTGTGCCTACTATTAAAGGAATTTGTTCCTCATATCAAAAAATACCTACAATTCCTACATAATCATTCCGTTTCTCTAGCTTTCTGTGTATCTCTTACATTCTTTTGGACTGTGATGGCAGCAAATAAACTTAAAATAAATGCCATCCCATAGAAACCTTTTTCACTTAAACTGATACTTCCTGCATTATATAATCCAATAGCCATTAGCGAAATGGCGATAATCATCGCAAACCAGCTAATGCCAAAGTAAATGCTTGTAACAGGTATCCCTTCTTCCTTATCTCTTACCGCCTTTTGCAAAGATACCGCTGCATATAAACCAAACAATAAAATAGCTAAGTAATATCCTTTCTCATTCAGTTGCATATTTGCATTATACAAACCGATTAAATATGCTGTAATCCCTAACAATAGTGCTCCCCATGATGCACCTTTAAATGCTGAAGTAGGTTCTCCTTCTCTTCTTTCGTATTTATTGCTCGGTTTTGTATCTTGTTCAAATAGATACTCTTTATCTTCTGACATTCCTTTCCCCCCGTATAAAAAATCATAAAAAGAGCACCCAGTATTTACATAGCAAAAGTATTGTATTTTTCACATCTAAATAAAAGATTTTCACATCTTATACTTAAGTACCCAGTATTAAGATATTATACGGCCAATTAAATAATTCCTGAAGTTAAGGAGACTTCTTGTCTTATACTAATAAAGAAAACTTGGCGAAAACAGAGCCATCGTTGCACTTATGCGCATAAGAATGTAGAAATTGGAAGTTTTATACTTCCCTATTAGCCTTCCTAAAACAATATAGAGTTGCTTGAATCCATGCTTACCAGCCATCTTTAAATCCATTTCCACTCCCTAACCACTTTACTTAGGTAGATGATCCAAGAAATTTTGATAAGCAAATCCTTTTACGACATCCTCTTTATAATATTTCAACAGTTCGTTCAATAAATTTTGTGTCATAGCGGCATTCTCTAAACCGATTACTTTTTCCTCAATGCCATCAAAGTCGGAACCGAGTCCAATTTGTTCGACCCCACCTAAGGAGCAAAGATGGTCAATATGTTTAATCAAATCCGTGGTGGTAGCCACACCCTCCTCCGATATAAATGGGGGATGATAAACGACATGAATTAAGCCGCCTTTAGTAAACATCGATTTTATCTGTTCGTCCGTCAAATTACGTGGATGATTACACAAAGCTTTGGCATTGGAATGGCTTGCAATTGGGTAATCAGCTATTTCCATCACATCCCAAAAGCCGCGTTCCGATAAATGGGAAACATCAGTCAATACTTGCCGTTCATTATTTAAGTGAACAATTTCTTTACCAAATAAAGTTAGTCCACCCCCTCGAGGTTCACCTACGCCATCTGCAGCTAAGTTAGCATTGTTCCAAGTCAATCCAACTGATAACACACCTAATTCATAAAGGATACGTAACTTACCTAGATCATTACCAATGGCATCGACCCCTTCTAACGTAAGAAAAGCCCCAATCTCCCCCGCTTCCAATTGGTAAAGATCTGTCCATTTTTTCAGATGTTTCATTTCAGGATTCTTTCCGAGTACTTCTTTATAAAAGTAATCTACTTGATTCAATGCTTCACGAAACTTTTCATCTGAATTTATATCCGAATCAATAAAAATCGCAAATGCTTGAATTTTAACTTTACCTGCTTGAAGTCTCATTAAGTTTGTGTCAAGTTCTTCACTATTTCGAAAAGATAATCTCCCTTTTCCTGCCGATAATTTAAAAAGGGCATCACAATGTAAATCGATCACTTGCATACGAACGCCTCCTCATACTTCTGTTTGTTCATCTATTCTGAAAATCCCTCTTCAGTCAAACAAGCAAATGAACATGTTTTAAAATTCTTTCCACAGGTCGATACTAATTAATATGAATTTCGGCTAAAGGAGTACACTATGAACCTACATATTCTCTATCGGTTTTTACGATTACCTTATACAGTACGCCTTATATTAGCTGTATTTTTTATATTACTATTGTTTGGTACCACAATCCATTTAATCGAACCTCACAACTTCCCAACAATTTTTGATGGAGTTTGGTGGGCAATTGTTACAACTTCAACAATCGGGTATGGGGATTTTGTTCCAACCACTATTAAGGGGAAGCTTGTTGGGATGGTATTAATATTCACCGGTGCAGGCCTCGTAGCATCTACATTTATTGCTGTTGCTACAAATACCGTTAAGAAAAAAAGTACAATTGTAAAAGGAACGATGCACGTGCGATGGAAACACCATTTTATTATTGTTGGTTGGAATGAAAGATCAAAAGAAATTATTAATTGTTATAGAGAAGTTCATCCAGACCAAACAATCGTTTTAATTGATGCCACTTTAAAAGAAAGCCCCTTTGCAAAAAAATCCAATATTATGTTCGTAAAAGGGAGTGGCGCTTCTGATAAAACTTTATTGCAAGCAAATATTAAAGAAGCAGATTTAATTTTAGTAACAGCAGATCCAACAAGAACGGAATTCAGTGCAGATATGAATACAATCTTAAATATTGTCGCTATTAAAGGTGTAGCACCAAAAATATATTGTGTTGCCGAAATATTAACTGACGAACAAGTAATTAATGCGAAACGCGCCGGGGCCAATGAAGTCATCCAGTCAAATAAGTTAATCAGTTCAATCATGAATCATTCAATGTCCTCTCACGGAATTGCTGATGCGATTCTTGATATTGTCGATTCTTATCACGGCATAGAACTGAAATTTATTGAGGAGAAAAGCCTGATTGGCCATACATTTGAAGCTGCTATGCAAGTGTATTTAAAAGAACAAAAAATTCTCATCGGGATAAAACGAGGAAATAAAATTAAAGTCGCTCCTAAAAAAGAAGCAATCCTTGAGTCTGGCGATCAATTACTAATTATTTCACATAATTGATAACTTTCTAACTTAAAGTACTAGAATTAGGCACCTTTTTTCTTTAAATATGTTAAATAACAGGAACATTCTTAAATACGATTATTTGGTGGATGAATGGATAATTTTCCTATTCACTAGAACACATGGCACATATGTTAGTGGAGATATTACCATTCGGACCGTTTAAATTGGATGAGCACAGTTAGCTATACAGGAAACTTAAGCGTCCTTTCTTGGAGAGGCTAAACCTTGAGTTCACTGAAAAATCCCTTTTGGATAACGAGACAATACTACCGAAGTCTTCCTTATGCAGTTTTGTGTTAGAAAAAGAAGCCGGAACCATATGAAATGGATTTCGGCTTCTTTCGTGAAAATTATTGTTGTAGTCTTTTTTCTAATTCTGCTTTTTTCTCTTCAAATCCTGGTTTTCCAAGAAGAGCGAACATGTTTACTTTATAGGCTTCTACACCTGGTTGGTCAAATGGATTTACGCCAAGTAAATATCCACTCATTGCACAAGCTTTTTCAAAGAAGTACACTAAGTAGCCGAATGTGTAAGCATCCATTTGTGGAATTGTTACAACTAAGTTTGGTACTCCCCCATCTGTATGTGCCAATATTGTTCCTTCAAAAGCTTTTGTATTAACAAAATCAACTGTTTTACCAGCTATATAATTTAAGCCATCTAAATCATTATCTTCTGCTTCAATTGTAATTTCATGACGTGGCTTGTCCACTTTAATCACTGTTTCAAATAAATCACGACGACCTTCTTGTACATATTGACCTAATGAATGAAGGTCTGTTGAGAAGTTTGCAGAAGAAGGATAAATTCCTTTTTGGTCTTTCCCTTCACTTTCTCCAAATAATTGTTTCCACCATTCAGCAAAGTATTGCAAGCCTGGTTCGTAGTTAATAAGCATTTCGATTGTTTTACCTTTATTATAAAGAATGTTACGAATGGCCGCATATTGGTAAGCTAAGTTTTCTTCTAACTCTGAACTGCTGAAATCTTCACGAGCTTTTGCAGCACCACTCATCATGTCTTCAATATTGACACCACTTACCGCAATTGGTAAAAGTCCGACAGCAGTTAATACAGAGTAACGACCACCAATGTCATCAGGTACAACAAATGTTTCGTAGCCTTCTTCAGTCGATAATGTTTTTAATGCACCACGAGCGCGATCTGTTGTCGCATAAATACGTTTACGTGCCTCAGCAACTCCATATTTTTCTTGTAAAAGTTTACGGAATACACGGAACGCAAGTGCTGGTTCAGTCGTTGTTCCAGATTTTGAAATAACATTGATTGACCAATCTTTTCCGTCTAACAAGTCGATTACATCGGTCATATAAGAAGAACTAATACTATTTCCTACAAAAATAACTTGAGGTGTTTTTCGTTTTTCTTTCGGTAATGCATTATAGAAACTATGGTTTAACATTTCAATTGCTGCACGAGCACCAAGATAAGATCCACCAATTCCAATAACAATTAAAACATCGGAATCATTTTTTATTTTGTCTGCTGCCTTTAAAATACGAGCGAATTCTTCTTTATCGTAATTAACAGGTAAATCAATCCAACCACGGAAGTCACTTCCTGCACCCGTTCCTTCATGTAATACATGATGGGTTACTTTTACTAAATCTTTCATTTGCGCAATTTCATGTTGTTTAAAGAAAAATAATGCTTTTGAATAATCAAATTGGATATGTGTCATCGTTTGTCTAACCTCCACTCTTTCTCTTCAATTATACTCTAGCGGATGATATCCACGTTGGCAAGTATTGGTAAAACGTTATTTATGTATTTTTTAGTAAAAAATTTTTATCAATAAAGCAAGCCCTCCTCTAGAAAGTGAACCACCACTATTGGTAAACTCAATTTATAAACTAGCTCGGTAGATTGCTTCTACATCTTTTGCATTTAAGCGATTAAAAACACCAAATTCACCATTTTTCATTGCGCGATCAACTAACATATCCATTTTACTATCATCAATATTATAGTCAGCTAATCGGCTTGGTGCACCAATGGATGTCCAAAATGCTCGTAATTGTTCAATTCCTTCAAGACCTACCTCTTCATCAGTCTTTCCTGTTGGATCAACATCGAAAACTCGAACAGCAAATTGTTTAAAGCGTTCTGGTTTTACATGGAGATTATGTTTCATCCAGTTTGGAAAGAGTATAGCTAATCCACCGCCATGTGGAATATCGTAAACTGCTGACACGGCATGTTCTAAGTTATGTGTCGCCCAGTCACCACGGAAGCCCATCGAGACCATTCCATTTAATGCTAGCGTACCACAATATAATATTGTTTCACGATACTCATAATTTTCTAAGTCATTAAGTAACTTTGGTGCAGTTTCTATAACGGTTTGTAAAATGGATTCACAAAAGCGGTCTTGTAATGGTGTATTTTCCTCCAGATGGAAGTAATGCTCGAATACATGAGCCATCATATCGACCATACCGTAAATGGTTTGATTTTTTGGTACAGAAAATGTGTTTACTGGGTCAAGAATGGAGAACTTTGGAAAAACGAGTGGGGATCCCCAACCATATTTTTCCTTCGTTTCCCAATTGGTAATGACCGAACCAGAGTTCATTTCTGAACCTGTTGCAGCTAATGTTAATATTGTGCCAAAAGGAAGTGCGTGTAATACAGGTGCTTTTTTAACAACTAAATCCCAAGCATCGCCATCGTATTTACTTCCGGCAGCTATTGCTTTTGTACAGTCAATCACACTTCCTCCACCAACTGCAAGTAAAAATTCAATTCCTTCTTGCTTACAAATTTCTACGCCTTTCCTGACGGTCGAAATACGTGGGTTCGGTTCAACGCCACTCACTTCAAATATAGATACATTTATCTCCTTCAATATGTTAGTGACTTGATCGTATAAGCCATTTCGTTTTATACTTCCTCCACCATAAACAAGAAGGACTTTATTACCATATTTAGGAACTTCTTCCCGTAATTTTTCAACTGTACCGCGGCCAAAAATTAATTTTGTCGGGTTAAAATAGTCAAAGTTTCTCACAATCAATCTCCTCCTTCGTTTCCATTATAAACAAAGATTTTGTGTAAATGTTAACTTTTTCTTTAATTAACATGCATATAATGTTTATTTTTTAAACATTCTATTACTGATTATATTTTTTAATTGGAGGGATAAATGATGAGCGGTTTACAACGAATCGCATTATTGTTAACAATTATTGGAGCAATTAACTGGGGACTAATAGGTTTATTTCAGTTTGATTTAGTTGCTGCAATTTTTGGTGGACAATCCTCTTTACTTTCAAGAATTATCTACAGTCTTGTCGGTATTGCAGGTTTAATTAATTTAGGTTTATTGTTTAAACCTAGCCAAGAGGTAGAACGTACTGAACCAAGACCTACGAGATAAGTGTAAGCAAATCATCGATAAGAAAAACCGGGGGTTATAAGCAGCACCCGGTTTTTCTATTTGATATATTTCACTGATGGAGAGTTTTCTTTATTTTTTCAAAAGCCCAATCTAGCTCTTCTTTTGTAATAATTAGTGGTGGGGCAAAACGAATCACATTTTCATGCGTTTCTTTACACAGCAATCCTTCTTCTTTCAACTTCTCACAATATGGACGAGCAGCCTCATCCAACTCGACACCAATAAATAATCCTTTGCCCCGAACTTCTTTTATTCGTGGATGATTTAATGATCGCAATTGATTAATAAAATATTCACCTAAATCAAGTGAACGCGCGACCAAATTTTCATCGACAATAACATCTATAGCTGCAATCGAAACAGCACAAGCTAATGGATTACCACCAAAAGTAGAGCCATGGGAACCAGGATTAAATACACCAAGAATATCAGCATTTGCTGCTACACAAGAAATTGGCATGACTCCCCCACCAAGTGCTTTTCCTAGTATATACACATCAGGAACGACATTTTCCCAATCGCAAGCAAACATTTTTCCGCTGCGGGCTAACCCCGATTGTATTTCATCTGCCATAAATAATACATTATTTTCTTGACATACTTCATAGGCAGCTTTCAAAAATCCTTCTTTTGGGATGTTAATTCCTGCTTCACCTTGGATTGGCTCAATAAGAAAAGCTGCAGTATGTTTTGTAATCGCTTCCTTTAATGCATCTAAATCACCATAAGGAATTAGTTTAATACCTGGAAGCATCGGACCAAAACCTCGTTTATATTCTGGCTCTGACGATAGAGAAACAGCTGTCATCGTTCTTCCGTGGAAATTACCTTCACAGGCAATAATTTCAGCTTTGTCTTCCTCTACACCTTTTACATCGTATGCCCACCGTCTTGCAGCTTTAATGGCTGTTTCAACTGCTTCAGCCCCGGTATTCATCGGTAACACCATATTTTTCCCAGTAATCGTTGTGACTTTTTCATACCATGGACCTAATTGATCATTATGAAAAGCTCTTGATGTTAAGGTTACTTTATCTGCCTGATTTTTTAAGGCTTGAATAATTTTTGGGTGACGGTGCCCCTGGTTAACGGCCGAATAGGCACTTAACATATCTAAATATTTATTACCTTCTGGATCCTCTACCCAAACACCTTCTGCTTTAGAAATGACAATTGGTAGAGGATGATAATTATGAGCTCCATACTGATTTACAAGTTCAATCATACGTTCTGAATTTTTCACTGTCATGTAATGTCCCCCTTTATACGGTTCGTTACTTTCATTGTACACGAGGGACCTAGATGAATAAATAGAGATTTTTAAAAGTTTCATACAATTGTAATCACTTGAATGGAACCCGTACAGGTGATTATGAACGAAGATACTTGTTATTGCTTATTTTTTCTGCATAAGTTTTTCATCCTTTTTCGACTCTTCAATCCATTCCACCAATTTTTCCTTTAAGGAATTAAATCCTTGACTGGAGGAGGCAAGTAATTCTTCTAAATGTTCTTTGTTATATTCTTTATGCCGACCATGTTTTCCGTTCTTTTCTGTCACTGCCTTCAATGATAGACTAATTTTTCCACTCTCTTCATCAACTGCAATTACTTTTACTGAAACTTCTTCGCCCACTTCCATAAAATCATGAATATTTTTTACATAAGCGTTCGTAATTTCTGAAATATGAACTAATCCTTGGCGATCTTCACCTAACGAAACAAATGCACCATATGGTTGAATTCCCGTTACTTTTCCTTTTACAATTTGACCAACTTCAATTTTATCATTCATGAAAACACTCCTATGTCAAAAAATCCATTATTTAATTTTACCATAGGATACTCTTTATTTCAAAAGCCACACAAACGGTTTTCACGCTCGTTTTGTCCGTTACGACCGTTTATTCTAAATGGTGTATAGGGAGAAAGAGGGACATGATAACACGTTTTTCATGAGATCTGCTCTATCGTTTAAATCCCTCACATAAAAAGAATTGAACATGCGATATTATTTATAAAGAATGGGCAAAATAGATCAGTGTAACAAAACCTTTTCCAAAAAATTTGTAATTAAACTCTCTCCCTTCCTACTCAGTAAAGAAAACTCAGAGCTTGAGCTTTAAGGCGATTTCGCTTGAGCGTATAGGAAAGTAGAAATTGAACCTAGTAGCAAAAAATAAATTAGAAATTTTTCCAAGAGGTGTATATATTTGGATAAACGGGGTCATAATACTATTACAAGGCTTTCAAGTATTCCCCCCCTTTTGATGTGGACAACCTCTTTTGGTTTGTCCTTTTTTATTTGCCATTTTACAAAATTATTATTTTTGGAGGGAAAGTATGGCCGTTCAATTATTACATACCGAAGATTTTGCACAGCAACTAAACTTAAACGGAATGAATATTTATTATGAACACTATAAAAACCCCCAAGCAACTAAAACGTTATTTCTTATCCACGGATTTTTATCTTCCAGTTTTAGTTTCCGTTTTGTCATTCCTCTACTTATTAATAAATATGAGATTGTCAGTGTTGATTTCCCTCCATTTGGAAAAAGTGGGAAGTCGTTAACGTTCACATATTCCTATAAAAATATTGCTGCAACTTTAATAGAGCTCATGGAACAGTTGCATTTAAAAAACGTAATTGTTGTAGGCCATTCAATGGGAGGGCAAATTTGCCTGAATATGCTTTACCAAAATCCAACGTTATTTGAAAAAGCTGTATTATTAGCGGGTTCGGCTTACTTAAAACAAGTAAAGAAATCATTAATCACCCTCACTTATTTGCCTTTTGCTAATTTGTTTGTAAAAAGATGGCTCATTAAATCAGGTGGTGTTCTTGGGAATTTAAAACAAGTTGTTTATGACACGTCGATGATTACTGAAGACATGGTAGAAGGTTATTTAAATCCCTTTGTAGAAGACGAAGCCATCTTTAAAGCTCTTGCTAAATTTATTCGGGAGAGGGAAGATGATTTGTCAAATGATGCATTACAAACGATTACGCATCCCGTTCTGTTAGTTTGGGGCAAATTTGATAAAATTGTTCCGATTGGTGTCGGAAAGCGATTAAACGGGGACTTACCAAATTCAGAATTAGTCATTTTAGATGAAACGGGACACCTCGTTCCGGAAGAAAGACCTGAAGAAACGGTCCGCCTAATTAGAAATTTTATTGAAGATTAATAAAGTGAAACTTCAATCAGCGGGGGGGGGTTCCTCATCCCCCACTGATTGAAGAGGTCCACAAGCTAAAACGTCACATCCTCAGACAACGCTTGTGTGACCAACATCGTGTTGGCCTTATGCAATCAGGCTTTTACGAGCAGTTGATCTTTCGCTTAGCTGTTATGTTTTGTTTTGCTTTGCTTACATCTTGATCGGGAGTCTTACTGCCCGTTAATGTGGGATAACCTGGAAAATATGGTATGATGAGAAAAAGAATACTTGGCATCAAAGCAATAGTTTGATTATTTATACAGATAAAAGGGGGAATCACTTTGTATAATTTTGATTATGTAATTGAACGTAAAGGAACAGATGCTGTTAAATGGGGCGGCTTAACTTCCATTTATGGCGCAGATGACCTATTACCAATGTGGGTTGCCGATATGGATTTTCCTGCTCCACCCGAAGTTATTGAAGCTCTCGAACAGCGAATTCGCCACGGTGTTTTCGGTTACGGAATGGCCTCTTTTGAATTTTATCAATCCATTCGCAATTGGGTACAAAAGCGCTATCACTGGTCGATTGAAGACGAGTGGATTATACCGAGTTCCGGTGTTGTGACCGCTTTAGCTTTTGCAATTCAAGCTTTAACAGAAGAAGGCGATGAGGTGTTAATACAAACACCTGTCTACCCTCCTTTTAACCAAATGATTGAAAATAATAATCGTGTTGTCGTAACGAATCCTTTACTTTTACATAATGGAAAATATGAAATAGACTTTGATGATTTTGAGAAAAAATTACAATCAGGAGTAAAACTGTTTATTTTATGCAGCCCACATAATCCGGTTGGACGTGTTTGGACAGGTGATGAGTTAGAGAAGATGGGAAAACTTTGTGCAAAATACGATGTAAAAATTATCTCAGATGAAATTCATGCCGATATAATTTTTAAACCGAATAAACATAGGCCAATTGCAAATATCCATCCTGAATTCGAACAATTCGTCGTCACTTGTATCGCACCAAGTAAAACATTTAATATCCCTGGTTTGCAAGCTTCCGTTATGATTATTCCGAATCCAGATATACGGGAGAAAGTACAGAAAGCTCAAAGTAAAGTCGGCTTCCATGGTCTAAATATTCTAGGAAGAGTGGCTCTTGCAGCTGCTTATAATCATGGTGAACAATGGCTTGAAGATTTACTTGTGTACTTGCAAGAAAATCGTGATTTCGCGATGGCGTTTATTGAGAAGGATATACCGAATCTTCAAGTGATTGCCCCTGAAGGTACTTATTTAATGTGGATTGATTGTCGTCGCCTTGGTTTAGATGAGGAGGAACTTAAGAAACGATTGGTGGAGAAAGGAAAACTCGCTTTAGAACCTGGTGGAAAATACGGTGTTGAAGGAACAGGATTTGTGAGAATGAACATCGGTTGTCCTCGTGCACTATTAGAAGATGGGTTGAATCGATTAAAGACCGCTTTATTATAGGGGAATGAATGATGAATACAGCTCCTTTCTTGTGGTTCATTCGTTGAAAACAGCCTTTTATGGGTGTTGAAGTAGAAATGAACCATTCGGTGTAAGCCTAGTGGTTGCTTACTCTAAGACTAAACCATATATAGGGAGTTTTACTTTACGGCTTACTCAATTGCAGTAAGCCGTTTATTCGTAGCGGAGGCCAAAGATAGATGTTTTTTCCGGAGTTCTAATGGGATTTCCGAAGATAGACATTTATTTCCGAAGTTCAGCTAAAACTTCCGAAGTTGTGCAGTTTTTTCCGAAAGTACCTTTTATATTTCCGAAAATGCACGCATTATTTCCGAAGTTTGTCGCTATATTTCCGAAGTTGAGGCTTTTTTTCTGAAGTTGACCATATTTTTCCGAAGTTTTATGATAGGAACACCTTGTTTATTTCCGGAGTTCAGATGGGATTTCCGAAGATAGACGTTTATTTCCGAAGTTCAGCTAAAACTTCCGAAGTTGTGCCATTTATAAAAAAGAAAAACAACATTTCTAATTTTGAATGTTGTTAGAGTGGTGAATTAGGTTTATTATTCCGTTCTTTTCTAATTTGTTCTTCTAGGTCTTTTGTCTTCAATTCCTCCTTTTTTGAGTATTTAATAAACCAGAGAAATGTTAGAATGCAAATAACTAAGAATATGGTAAAAGAAATGAGGGCAGGAATATATTGTGATTTATCTTCCGGAAAATATAAATATAGCATACGTGTCCTCCAAGTTTTCATTATTTAACATGAAAGGCTAATATCTATTCTTTATTTTCTAATTATTATACCAATTGTTGCGCCTGTTTGTAAAATTGAAAAGCGACCATTACATTATATGATGGCCGCCTCAGTATTCATAACCTTATTTTTACTAACTATTTCAATGACAAAATCATCTATTGGATTACCCTATAATTTTTTTATTCTGTAATCGTAATTTTTTCAATTACTACATCTTCAACCGGACGATCAGCCGCACCCGTTGGTACAGATGCAATTTTATCAACAATATCCATTCCTTCAATAACTTGACCGAATACAGTGTGACGGAAATCTAACCATGGAGTACCGCCATTTTGTTGGTAATGATTAATAATTTCATCTGGGTATCCAGCGTTTTTCATTTGATCAGCAAAACCTGGATCCATGTCTTGTTTTTGAACAATAAAGAACTGACTTCCATTTGTATTTGGTCCAGCATTCGCCATACTTAATGCACCCCGGAAATTAAATAACTCTGGACTAAACTCATCTTCAAAAGAACTACCGTAAATACTTTCCCCACCCATACCTGTACCAGTTGGGTCGCCACCTTGAATCATGAAATCTTTAATGACACGGTGGAAAATAATTCCTTCATAGTAACCATCTTTCGCATGAGTCACAAAGTTCTCAACTGTTTTTGGCGCATATTCAGGAAAAAGTTTAATTTTAATGGTTCCTTGATTCGTCACCATGTCGGCAACAATTTCATTTTCAAGAACTTCAGAAGTTAATTGTGCGTATTGCTTTTCGCTCATTTTATTCATCTCCTCGTATGTATAATTGATCATTATAAGCTCCATATAATCTTACCTCTTTGTATGTTAAAGCATATGATGGACATTCGCAAGTTAGAGGATAAAAATTGGAGGATTTTTACGTATGATGAACATATAGTAAATTTCGACTTACGTAATTTCATCGTAACCTTTCAATCTGATTCGCACCCAATTTTTGCTATTCTCTAGTATTATTAGTTAAAATTATCATATAGCTACTTTAGTAAAAGTATGAGGAGTGTTTACGATGACAACAGAAATTGAAATTGGTTCCATTGTTCGCGCACATAAAAAAACAGGTACATATATTGGTGAGGTAACCGCTGAAAAAGAAAAAGATTATTTAGTACGCATTTTAGCAGTTGTTAAACATCCGATGCAAGGGGATCTCCATAACCCAAAACAAGGAGATGTTGCCTTTTTCCATGAACGAAAAGCACTAAGTTTTCGAGAACAAACACCAGTACCGAAAAATATGGTGAAACCTTTCGATGGGGAAATTCCTAATTATCATGAATCGTTAAAAGAAGCATATAATAAATTAAAAAGTAGTTTAAAAAATGAAGAGGATTCTTTATTTGTGGAGAAAAGTCTACGGTGTTTAGAGGAACTTGCAAAGGAGTATTTTAAATAAGAATGTTTTCATAAACTTTGTTGTTATTCACGAAGGCGGCGCTAAAGCAAACAATCTTTTTAAAGAATAGCCTTAACTAAACATACGTTCACGAAAAGTCCTTATCAATTGGCTTAGATAAGGGCTTTTTTATCTGTTGGCAACTATTGCACTTCCCCACCCTTTAGTTTATAAACGATCTTTATCCCCTCCTTCCTCCTCCACGCCTTCCACATTTAACCATTTTTTATTTCGTAACCCGAAAATCTTTCTTTATTTCTATTTTCGTATATACTATTTAGTGAGTCGAAATTTTTTAAGGAGTGATTACAATTAAGTTAGAAAAAAGAAACCTATTCATAATGTGGATTGCGAATTTTCTTGTCGCTTCCAGTACAACAATGATCATGCCGTTCTTATCTCTCTACATTCATACAATGGGAGATTATAGTACGGAATATGTACAGCGATGGGCAGGTTTCGTTTTCGGGATTACCTTTTTAACAGCATTTATTTTTTCACCAATTTGGGGTAGGGTTGGCGATAAATATGGATATAAGCCAGTTCTACTTGTTACAGGATTTGGTATTTCTATTAGTCTCTTTTTAATGGGCTTTATGAATAGTGTACATGAACTGTTTATCCTCAGATTCATTATGGGGGCAGTGACCGGGTTTATTCCTACATCACTCGCAATGATTGCTGCACAAACACCAAAGAAAAAGGTTGGTGAAGTGCTCGGTTTATTACAAACAGGAAATGTCACTGGTTCTCTATTCGGTCCACTTATTGGTGGGGTTCTAGCTGATCAATTTGGTTTTACCTACACGTTTATTTATACATCTATTGCTATTTTTATTGCTTCATTATTTGTTGTTTTTGGAGTTAAAGAGATTCGACAGACGGAGAAAAATGTCAAAGTGATAGAATTTACAAAACGCGAAGTTCTTAGCTTTATTTTTCATAAAAAAGTTCTGTTTACTGTTATGATTATTGCTTTACTCGTGCAAGTAGCTAATTTCACCATTCAGCCGCTTCTCGCTATTTATGTGAATCAATTAGCAAATACGGAGAATATTGCCCTTTTAGCAGGAATGGCCTTCTCTGCAACTGGATTTGGAAACTTAATTGCGACAAGGCGTTGGGGGAGACTCGGTGACCAAATTGGTTATGAAAAAGTTATAATGATGCTTCTTATCGGAGGCGCTATTGTATTTATCCCTCAAGGGCTTGTTACATCGCTATGGCAACTTGTTATCTTACGTTTCTTATTCGGTATGGTCTCAGGTGGAATTATTCCTTGTATGACTGCTTACATCCGTCAAGTAGCACCCCTTCATATTCAAGGGGAAGTGAATGGATACAATGTCAGTTTCCGGTTTTTAGGGAATGTTATTGGACCGATGCTGGGTGGCATAATCTCTGGCTTCATTGGAATCTCTTCCGTATTTTTTGTTACTAGTTCCATTTTGTTTATGGCTTTCTTCTTGTTACTTTGGAGTGTGAAAAGAGATGCAAGCGAAGTTAAACAACGTCATGTAAGTGCACATTAAATGAACTTTCCACTTAAAGAAATAGATTTTATGAAGGATATACGTTATCTATCCCGAATATAGTAATATTAGAATCTTTTATCATTTAAGGGGTGGAGTCATTGCAATCACAAGGATTGGTCGAAAGTTTAGGAATCGAAATAAAAACTTTAGAAAATGGGTATGTGACCGCAACGATGCCTGTTGACGAACGGACACGTCAACCGCTTGGATATCTTCATGGTGGGGCATCTGTTGCATTAGCAGAAACCGTTGCTAGTATTGGCGCTTTTCAATTGATTGATCCAGAAACGGAAAATTGTTTTGGCCTCGAAATTAATGCCAATCATGTTCGTTCTAAGAGAGAAGGAACGGTAACAGCGGAGGGGAAAATAATTCATCAAGGTCGTACAACACAAATTTGGGAAATCATGATTAAAGATGAAGAGGATAAACTCATTTGCATATCAAGATGTACCATTGCCGTTGTTACTAGAAAATAAGTCTTTGAATTGCAAATTCATACAAAAAACAGCATGGTCAGGGTCCATGCTGTTTTTATTCTTAATAACCTTTTTTCTATCTAAAATTCTGAAAAATGTATAGACATATCCAAGAGGTTTATAATTTTTCTTTATCAAATGAACCTTTAAGTGAATGGTGGTGGCATCTAGATAAGGTTGCGAAAGGTGAAATTTTATTTTATTTAAAGGCTCTAGCTATTAGTTTTTTTAAAATGTATTGACGATTTTAGCAATATTTAATAATATATTTTTGTGGTAATATTCTTTAGATTTATGACGATTATATAATGTGTATAAATTTATATTAAAATCTAAAATATTACCTTATAAACAGGGGTGGTTAATATATGTCTTTAAAAAAGCAGGTTGTAGCACTAGTCGTAACCGCAGCTGTACTAGGGACTTCTGTTTCTGCAGGAGCAACAACGTACCTTTCAAAAACCCTTACCGGTGTTAGTGCGGAATCTGGTTATGTAAAATTAGGATCCGGGAAAAGATACCTAAAAGGTACTGGTACTTATGGAAACGGTGTTGCAAGCGCAATGAAGGTCATCGCGTATTGGCCAGATAGTGTACAAGCATCTTTTACTGTGAAAAAAGGTGAGTCATCAAGTGCCAGTTTCACAGCTGTTTCAACAACAGATGGTGGTGCAAATCAATCTTATTATATTCGCTGGTCTGGTTCTTCAAACAAAGCTAGTGCAAATTTAAAAATTACTGATTAAATGATTAATAAAAGTATATTGACACAAATAACACTTAGATATTCAATTAACACGATTAGCATGCTTTTACTAATCGTGTTAATTATATTTCTAGAATGATAGAAAGGAGTTAGTAATCGCTTTCGTAAAAAGCACTTACTCTACATAACTATGATAAAATCTTCAATATATTATTCGAAAGTTCTGATTAAGAATCCTTTATTTGTTTTTTTTACTTTATTTATATTCATTTACTTATTTTATACAAAGGACATATTGAATGTTTCAGTTTTTGAATTCGATAAATACTTTTATTATGGTTTTATTATCTCTAATTTGTTTTTTCTAATTACTGCTTCCATAGCAATGAACAAAAGCTATAAAATACTTGATTTTTTTGAAAGAAGTATAATAAAAAAGCAATTAACTATTCTTTTGGCCTCTATGTTTGTGAGCGTTTCCATATCTGTTATTCCAATAGCATTTATTATGTGGTTCAAGAATAATTCAATTGATTCTGAAACAACTGCTATGGGAATCTTACACTTTATCATATTATGGATATTAACAAATTTACTTGCATCTACTATAGGAACTTCTATTGGAGCTATTATTAAAAATTCATGGTCAATACTTGTCTCATTAATTTTTTATAGTCTTTTTGTGTGGAGATCCCTGAGTTTAAAAAATATGGCTTTCCAAAAAACGCTAAATATATTTGATGATAATATTAGAGTGGTTGCCAATGATTTATTAGGAACAGTATTTAATCTTCAATATTTTTTAGATAAGTTGTTTGTTTTATTACTTATTCTCATATTGATAAGTATAGTGGGATTATTTAGCAATATAAAAAAACGAATGTTCTATGTAGTAATTGCATTAGTCTGTGTAATTTCAGTTGTCCTTACCGCAAGTTATTTAATAAAAACCGAACAACATTTTACCTTTCAGTATCCATCTTTGAACACAGATTCTTATATAATAACTTCTTATCATATGGATGTTGATTTTTCTAATAAACTAAAAAACGACATATCATTAAACATAGAAGTAAAGGAAAATATAGATCGTATAAATCTACTATTAGATAACATATTCACTATAAAGGGAATAGAGATAGATCATTCACCGGTTCATTATTCTTTTAATAATAATCGGTTAACAATTCATACCGCCCTTAAAAAAGGAGAATCAGTAAATATAAATATTGCGTATGAAGGTACAGTATTTGTAAATAGTGATATTGGAGTTCCTGCTTTTTATACGACTAAAAATGCGGTTAATTTACCCGGAAATATTTTTTATTGGTATCCTAGAAAGTCAAATCAAGAGGTTAGTAAATTTACGATTAAAACAAATAGTCAATCATCTCTATATTCTAATTTAAATGAAGATAGTTCAAACCTGTACAAAGGTAACACAAGATACGCATCTTTTTTTGCAGGTAATTATAAAAAGGTTCATAAAAATGGAGTAGAGTATATTATTCCAAAAAGTTATCATTTTGATCTGTTTAATGAGTTGTTAAATCAGTTAAGTATGGAATTATCTAATGAAGAGTACTCAATTGTTGAGATAGAGAAAATACAAAACAAAGAATATAAAAAGGTTATCGTTGGGGTATGGCCAATGCATTATAAATATTTCCAATTGAATGATGATACACTCGTTGTAGGATATATTGAATTTTAGTACAGGGGAGTAACAATAAATGATAAACAAACTGGTAGTTGAAAATATTTCCTTTTCCTATAAGAAAAATAATGTTTTAAATAACGTATCCTTTACATGTGGTAATGGAGTTGTAGCATTGCTAGGAAACAATGGGGCTGGGAAGACAACTTTAATAAACCTTTTAACAGGATTGAAAAAACCTAGTTCAGGAAAAATAACTTTAAATGACATCGATTTAATAAATACAAAAGAATATCCCACTAATCTAGTTGGGTATTTGCCGCAGGAATTTGAAATTTACGACAATATTACAGGTTATGACTTTCTGTCGTATGTATATGATGTTAAATGTTTAGATAGTAAAAGTAAAAAAAGAGAACTAGATACAGTGATAGATAAATTTAATTTAACCTCTATAATTAATAAGAAATTCAGAACTTATTCGGGTGGATTTAAAAGAAGACTAGGCATTGCCCAAGCAGTACTAGGGAATCCTAAACTAGTAATTGTTGATGAACCAACTGTAGGTTTAGATCCCGAGCAACGAGTAGAATTTAGAAATTATCTTTCTGAAATTAGTGATAATGCAATTACAATTATCTCTACTCATCTTATTGAAGATGTAGAAGTTTTTAGTAATAAAATACTTATATTGAAGGATAAGCATATAAGTTATGATGGTACAGTAGATCAAATAATAGAAGAAAGCAGACAGAATATATATACTGCCGAATTACCATTGAATGATTTTTTAAAGATTAAAAATAGATTAAATATTATTGAACAGAAAAGAATTAATTCTGAAAATATTAAAATACACTACATTGGTAATAAAGAAGTCGATTTTGCGAGTTATCGAGAAAGGGAGATATCGTTAGAGAATGCATACATTTATTTCCAAAAAAAATAAAGCTTTAATGAATCATTATTTTAAAATCTACGATACTAACGGTTTAAAAGTAAAATTAACTTTAAGTATTTTGTGTCTTATTCTAATCTATTCGGTTTTTAATCCTGCTACTTTAAATTATCTAGAATCGATTAAATCCCAATATAGGTTAATTAGTATTGATAATCTATATGACTATACGGTACCATTATTATCTTCATTGATCATCTTTTTTGTATTTTACAATGATTATAAGAATAGTACATATAAATTTTATCACTAGTGTTGCATTAATTTAAATTAACTATTAAAAATACCCAAAATCTTCAATTTTATTATTTCAAACAAAGAAAAAGTCCTTTATAATGGAAATAGTTGGTGGTAATCCGTCCAAATCCATTAAAAAGGACAACGCTCATGGATAAGATTACACGAAAAAATTCATTTGGACAATGGTTTTCACCGATAAATCTTCAATTATTAGAAGAAAACGTGAAAACAATGAAATTAGATTTCTATACAAAAAAATTAACGACAGAGTCATTTCTTAAATTATTACTTTTTGCACAACTTAAGGAAGTTGAAAGTCTTCATGCATTGGGCGATTGCCTTTTCGATGACCAACTTCAAAAGGCAGTAAACCTTGATTCTATAAGTATTTCTCAGCTATCTCGCCGATTAAATGGCATGAATCCAGATCTGTTTCAGTCGCTTTTCCTTGATCTAGTCGGACAAATTCACGCTAAAACACACTACACAAAACGAATCATGCCGTTAAAAATTATTGATTCAAGCACATTACCACTCAATTTGACCAATCATAGGTGGGCAAAGTTCCGTAAAACAAAGGCGGGGGTAAAGTTACATTTACGCCTTGTATTTATGGAAAAAGGAACTTCTTACCCTGAAAAGGCCGTGATAACAACGGCAAACGAACACGATCGTGGTCAGCTTGAGATTATGGTGGACGACAAGGAATGCATGTATGTGTTTGACCGTGGTTATCTAGACTACGAAAGATTTGACCGTTTGACAGACGATGGTTACTTTTTTCTTTCAAGGCTACGAAAAAACGCAGTTGTACGGGAGGTTTATGATTTTAAACTACCCGAGGGTTCATCTGTTTTATCGGATCAAATGGTCTTGATTGGAACGACACAAAACCGAGCTGAAAACTACTTTCGCCTTCTAAAAGTAATGGATTCAAAAGGAAATGTACTCCATTTGATCACGAATCGTTTTGATTTGAGTGCCGAAGAAATTTCAGAGATGTATAAATCACGTTGGACTATCGAACTATTTTTTAAATGGATCAAACAACATCTCAATATCAAAAAATTTTACGGTCAAAGCGAATGGGCGATTCAAAATCAAGTGTTTATTGCACTGATTGTTTATTGCTTACATATCCTCGCACAAATCGAAACAAAAAGTAAGCGTAAAATCTTGCAAATTAGTCGTTATTTAAGGGCTGCATTGTGGAAACCAGCGCATATTTGGATTCGAAAAATCGAAGGAAAAACTGTCCCTTAATCATTAAAATGCCGTTGTTGCACAAGTCTTAATTGTATATAAATTCTGAATGGATAGGGCCACCTTTAGTTGGGTATTTACTTTTTTGGCCCTAAGTTGGGAAAATAATTAATCTGAAAATTATGACATTATTTATGCAACACTAGTGAAATTTTATATGTTTTTAAATAAATACAAGTTTAATTATGCAATGTTATACCGCTATTTAATGTATACATTTCTTTTTTGCTTAGGATCTTTTATTTCAGGTTTATTTTACTATCGTAATGTTGGCTTTTTCAGTGTGGTAAATATATTGCTAAGTTTAAGATTCATTCCTAATATATTCTTTCTTTCTTCTTTATTATTGTTCATGACTTCAGTTACAAAGAATAACTACTTTGGTTTATTTGTGACGCTGACTTTTTTTACAGGGGATTTATTATCGGGTGGGAGATTATTTAAAATAGTTTCTATAGGAGCACATTCTAATAATTTCTATTATATCAATTCCCCAGAATACTATTTTTTCAATAGGATTATCTTGATTTTTTTTGCTATTGTTTTTATATACTTTGCTTGTAAAAATAGAAATATAAAATAATGATTATTTAGCTTTATTGCACTGTTGCCCTCCAGTATAGAAAATGTTAATTTCACGAATTTAGCAGGTATAAAAACAGCACGGTCAGGAGCCATGCTGTTTTTATTCTTAATAACCTTTTTTCTATTTAATAATAGGAATGAAATAAAAAAAGTGAACAGATTATTAAAGGGAAGTGTAAAGTTAATTATTAAGCAAGTAAATTCATCTGGATTAAAGTGGAAACCTGGAAAGGTATGAAGCATTCATTCACTTCATACCCTCACAGTTTGTTTACTCTATTTTTTTACCGGTACTTTTCCTTTCAAATCATCTCGTGAACTTTTCCCCCATAATTCCACACCTGTATAGTAAGCAGCACGATTAATTAAATGGCCACCAACAGGCGAAGTTAGGAAGATGAAGATGATTGCAAGCACGAGTCGCGTATTACTGTGACCCGAAGCATAAAAGTAAATAAACGTACCAATTAATACAGACATAACACCAAGTGTCGCACTTTTTGATGCTGCATGGTTCCGTGTATATAAATCAGGTAGACGAATAATCCCGAATGCTGAAACAACCGTAAAAAAGGCTCCGATGACGATAAAGACTAAGACAATAAACTCAATGATTCCGGTCACGTTCAAAAATGACCCCCTTTGCTAAAAACTTCGAAAATGCCGCCGTCCCAATAAACGACAGAATCCCTAGCAATAAGATAACATCTAAATACGCACTCGTTCGCATAATGATGGAGAAAACAGCAACCATACTAATCAAAATAATGCCCATGCCATCCAAGGCAATTACACGATCCGGAATAGATGGACCTTTAATAAGTCGATAAATAAAACCAACCATTGCTAAAGCTAATGTTCCCATCACAATATAAAGAACAATAGTAAACATTATCGACTCACCTCCAAAATGGCCCGTTCAAAACTATTTTTTATCCCGTCAATGGCTTCATCGGCATCTGGAACATGAATAGCATGAATATACAATACCTTTTCCTCATCATTTTCTAATACATCAACAACTAATGTTCCTGGTGTTAAAGTAATTAAGTTAGATAATAAAGTCACTTCCCAATCCTTTTTTAGCCCTGTCCTATATTCAAAAATCCCTGGTTGAAAGTCAAGTTTAGGCTTTAGGACAATTTTCAACACATCGATATTCGCCATAATTAATTCTTTAATAAATAGTAAAATTAAATAAACAACCGACCATACTTTTCCAAGGTAAAAACGGGATTCAAAAAAGCGACGCATGAGAAAAAGCATACCTAAGCCCATTAAATAACCGACTGAAAACGTTGCTGCGGAATAATCCGATTTTAAAAACATCCAAACAAATGCGATAAAAAAGTTCAATAGTATTTGAAAAGCCATAGCACTACTCCTTTAATACCGCTTCAATATAGATTTCAGGATTTACGATTGTTTCAACTGCCTGAGAAATATATGGGTGAATGACCTCAGTTGCAACACCATAAAATACTGAAACGGCAATAATTAAAATTACTGGGATTAATAAAGTTTGATATGAAATTGCTTCCTTCCGAACATATTCTTTTGGTTCTCCCCAAAAGCCATGGATAAATATTTTCATCACTGAATAGAGTACAAGTAAACTAGAAATCAGAATAATCATTGACCCAATCCACTCAACAGATTGGAAACCACCTTGAATAACGAGTAGTTTCCCGATAAATCCACTAAACGGTGGAATACCTGCCAAGGAGATTGCAGCTATGAAATACGTCCAAGCTAGACCTGGGTAATGTTTAATGAGTCCACTAAACTGTTTTAAATCACTTGTTCCAGTAATTTTGATAATAATCCCGATTAGTAAAAATAACGCTGCTTTAATCAACATATCGTGAATTAAGTAAAAAATCGAACCGGTATAGGAAGTCGTCGTTGCCATAGCGACACCATATAAAATGACACCAATCGCTGTAATAATGTTATAAATGATAATCTTCTTTATATCCCAATACGCGATAGAGCCAATTACACCAACGATGACCGTAATCACCGCCAAAATTAGAAGCAGCTCATACGAATATCCTTGATCTTGATGGAAAAATAGACTAAACGTACGAATGATAGAGTATACGCCTACTTTCGTTAACAATGCTCCGAATAAAGCCATCACTGGTACTGGTGGTGCATAATAAGAGCCTGGAAGCCAGAAATAGAGTGGGAAAATTGCACCCTTCATACCAAAAACAATGAGAAAAAGAACGGCAATCACTGTCAATATCCCTGGAAATTCATCTAAAGATGCGATTCGTTCTGATATTTGCGCCATGTTCAATGTCCCAACGACAGAATATAAAAAAGCAACAGAAATAACAAACAAGGCTGATGAGATGACATTCACCGTCAAATATTTCAGTGACTCACGTAATTGGATTTTCTCTCCACCAAGGACTAGTAATACATAAGATGCCATTAACATCACTTCAAAAAAGACGAACAAGTTAAAAATATCTCCTGTTGTAAATGCACCAATCACACCAACTAATTGAAACTGGATTATCGAGTAATAATAAAACTTCTCCCTTTTCTCACCAATGGAGTTAAAGGAATAGAGGATTACTGCCAATCCAACAATGGTTGTCGTTACAACTAAAAGCGCTGATAACATATCCGAAACAAGGGTAATACCAAATGGTGCTGGCCAACTACCGACATCAATTTTTTGTATGCCATTTACTGAAACTTCATGAACAATCGTGAAACTGACAATCATGTTCAGTAAAGCTGAAAGGACAGAAACCGCTCGCTGCATACGAACAGATTTTGCTAAAAAGATTAATATGACAGCTGTGAGGAGCGGGATTAAAATTGGTAATACAATTAAATTCGTCATTCTTCCGTTCCTCTCATTTCATCCATATTATCCGTTTCTAGTTCTTGATAAGCTCGATAGGCAAGAACTAAAAATAATGCTGTCACTCCAAAACTAATAACAATAGCTGTCAAAATTAATGCTTGCGGCAACGGATCTGTTACTGGTATCCCTTCTTGATTGACAAGTGGTACCGCTCCTTTTTTTAGCCCACCCATCGTTAATATTAATAAATGTGCTCCGTGACTTAATAAGCCAGATGCAACAATAATGCGTAATATACTTTTCGATAAAAATAAGTACGTGGCTGTTGCGAATAAAACACCAATGATGATCGCCATTAAAATTTCCATTACTCACTCTCCCCTATCGATTGAATAATGGTCATCGTTGCACCGACAACGACCAAGTATACACCTAAATCAAATAATGCTGCTGTATGTAACGATTGCTCTCCTACTAAAGGTAGCTGATAATAATCATATACATGGGTGAAAAATGGAACGTCGAAAACAATGGCACCAGCAGCGGTTAGTGTTGCGATTAATAACCCTACACCAATCACCCATTTAAAATCAATCGGTAATATTTTTGCAACAGTCTTCATATCAAATGCAAGTAATAATAAGACAACTGCACAAGATGTGACGAGTCCACCTACAAAACCACCACCTGGACGATAATGACCTTCGAAAAACAAATGAACAGCAAATAAAACAATAACAAAGAAGGCAATTTTTGCTATTACTTGTAAAATAACGTCAGAGGATTTCACTTTTCGCTCCTCCTTGCTAACCTTAATTTAATTAATCCGTAAATACCAATTCCTGCAATGGCAAGGACGGAAATTTCAAATAATGTATCAAATCCCCGAAAGTCAACTAGAATAACATTCACCATATTTTCTCCACCTGCAGGATCATACGTATGTTTTACATAATACTCGGAAATAGAATCAAACAATTTTGTACTATAGGAAGCAATTGCAATGATAGTAACAACTACACCTACACCAACCGATATTAATGCATTATTTAATTTAAAACGTCTTGACTCCTTATGTCGAAAGTTCTTTGGTAAGTGGTAAAACGCAAGCAAAAATAATGCAACAGAAATTGTTTCAATTACAAGCTGTGTTAATGCTAAATCTGGCGCCCGGAATAAGACAAAGAAAAGTGACACCGTATAGCCAACAGATCCAAGTGCGATAATGGAAGTTAAACGTGACTTTGCAAAAATAATCGTCACACAACCAATAATAATGAGTAAAGCTAGTATCACTTCGTACACACCGATTTCAGCTAGATTCGTTGTTTCAACACGAAACGCACCTGTACTCCATATTGTAAAGCTTAAAGCTCCGATAAAAAATACAAAAATATACGCTAAATATGAACGAATAAACCCGGTCATGTGGGATTTAATAAAGAAACTTGACCCACTTTCCAACGTAGGAATAAATGCATCGTACATTTGGTTTAGTGTTAACTTTTTTGGGAATAAATCGTACACTTTTGTCCACTTCGACAAAGTAAAATAAAGTAATAACCCAATACCTATCACACCAATCGTCATATATAATTCAGGTGTGAACCAACCATGCCAATGAGAAATATGAACTTCAAATTCGTAAGTAGGCAAAATTGCATGTGCGATGGATTCAATAAATCTACCAAGTAATCCATTCGGAAATAAGCCAATGATTACAACGAGAGAAGCAAGAATAACTGGTGAAATTAACATTCCTATCGGTGCCTCATGCGGTTTCTTCTCTAGTTTCTCCAGCTGTATCTTCCCACCAAATGTTTTCCAAACGAGAATCATACTATAAACAAAGGTAAATACACTGGCAATCCATGCAAAGACAGGGAAGATAACGCCAAATGTCTCCATATTAAAAATATCTAATTGAAGCACGTGAACCATGCCTGTGAAAAACATTTCTTTACTAAGGAATCCATTAAACGGTGGAATTCCTGCCATCGAGAATGCACCTATAAACGCAATCGTAAACGTTACCGGCATCATTGACATAAGTCCGCCAAGCTTTCGGATATCCCTTGTACCAGTCTCGTGATCTACAATTCCGGCAACCATAAAGAGACTTCCTTTAAAAGTTGCATGGTTTATTAAATGGAAAACCGCCGCAATAATGGCTACTGTGTAAATATTTTCATCGAGCTCAAAGTGAACGGCCGCTGCACCGACTCCTAATAAACTCATAATTAGGCCGAGCTGACTAACCGTTGAAAATGCAAGTATTGCTTTTAAGTCCGTTTGTTTTACCGCATTAAAAGATCCCCAGAATAATGTGAAAATACCAATCCCACCGACTAACCAAACCCAAGTGCCTGTTGGATCAAAAGCAAATATAGGTGTCATTCGCGCAACAAGGTAGATTCCAGCTTTCACCATTGTAGCTGAGTGTAAATAAGCACTAACCGGGGTCGGCGCCTCCATCGCGTCAGGAAGCCAAATGTAAAATGGAAACTGTGCTGATTTTGTAAACGCACCGAGCAAAAATAAAATCATTGAAAATAAGAATAAATCATGGTTCACAATGACATCAACATTTGTAATCATTTCTCCGATACTGAATGTTCCTGACATAATGTATAAGAGAATAATTCCACCAAGTAAACAAAGGCCACCAAGCACAGTAATGAGCATTGATTTTTGCGCACCATAACGCGACCTCTCACGATCAAACCAGTAACCAATAAGGAAAAAAGAAGAGAAACTTGTAAACTCCCAGAACATATAAAGAACAATTAAGTTATCAGACAAGACAACACCGAGCATTGCCCCCATAAACAGGAGAAGATAAACATAAAAAGTGTTTAACTGTTCTTTTTCCTTTGATAAGTAGTAAATCGAATATAAAACAACAAGAGCACCAATCCCTGTAATTAGTAGGGCAAATAATAAACCTAATCCATCAATTTTCGCTGTAAAATTAATATGTAACGTTGGAATCCAAGCGAATGTCTTCAACACTGTTTTTCCAGTGATAATATCTGGTAGAAAGCGACTAAAGTATCCAAATAAAATCACGGGTACAATGAATACAAACCATCCTGTATGAATTTTTCTTATGTATTTATAAAGAGTTGGTACAATTATGGCAAAAATAAATGGTGCCAATATAGCAAGATGCAACAGTGACATTTTTAGCCTCCTTTAGTTGGAATAGGAAAATTAAAATAAGATTCAAACTTTGAAAAAAATAAATGTGGAAATGTGGGATTTTTAACGGTAATCAACGGAAACTTTGAATGGTTTTACTTGATGACTTGACAGAAAAATAGATATAATCCACTTTTTCCTTTCTCACCATTATAACGTAAATACCTATAAAAAGCATGTACAAACTATTGAACTTTTTCATGCGCGATTCAACTATTAAATAAGTAGGAATAAGTATTTTTGGAAGAAATTTTTATACTTGTATAAGAAATAACCACGAAAGAGAGAATAGTAATAAAAACTTTGGTGGTTTTCGTATGAATAGAAAAATTATGACATCACTCATGATATTTTTTAGTTTATTTTTTGGGGCATGGTATATAGATCAAGAGGAAAGGATACGGTACGAAGAGGATCCTATACTTCCTCCTGCACCGATTAATTCAATCCAACAGCAAGAAGAGGTGCATGCGGAAGATGATATTGATAAGATAAACAAGGCACATTTTGGTCCGAGAGAATATGTAAAAATCCGCTATCATTACAATAAGTGAGCTAGAAGGTCTAATGAGAACAACATTAGACCTCTTTTACCTTTCATATGTTTACCAGAAAAATGGCCCCGGCCCATAAAATGGTCCACCATAAAACGGTCCACCAAAGCCACCGTACGGACCATAGAATGGACCTGGTCTTGGATAGAACAAAGCACTACCTAAAACACCACCGAGCAACCCTCCAACAAAAGGACCTGCACCAAAAAATGGTCTTCTTCCATAAAATTGACGTTGATCATGCATAAAGACATCCTCCTAATTTGTTTTTCCAGCATTATACAATGTGGCAAGGCACATGTACTAAAATTATGCTATATTACTATGTATGCCGAATGGGGACATTTGGAATAGGCGAATATTCCAATTCAATAGGTAATTATTTTTCTAACAGCAAATGTATTTGTATCAGCGTTTTTTACAAATGGGGGAAATCGGGCAAACTACGCCCGACCCTTTACTCTTCGCTCATATGTAGAGGAGTTCTGAATTTTGTACTTGCTAATCTCGGAACAAAGCAACCTTCTTTGACCCTAAAAATGAAATTCGAATTTGTTAATATGAATAACACAACGGACAAGCTTCATATGAATAGTCTTGTCTGTTTTTTAGGTGTGTATGCGGCACATGATTACTTCGATTGGCCATTGGTCCTACGTTTATATTATACCGGGGCTATAGAGGACTATTTTATGCGATTTTTACCTGAATTGGGCATCTAGAACCGCTATAGAGGACCGGTTCATGCCTTTTTACCACGTTTCGGGCGTCTAGAAACGCTATAGAGGACCGGTTCATGCCTTTTCACCGCAATTCGGGCGTCTAGAACCATTCTAGAGGACCGTTTCTTCCTTCTTCCCCTCAAAATGGGCGTCTACACTTGTGAAAAAAACGTTCTTTTTTCCATGGTAGCCCAAACTCATGTCTAAATCCTTTCTAAGGAAGCAAAGACAAGAGTTCACCGAAAAAGATTTTTTTCGGCTGCGATGTAATGCTGCCGAAGCCTTCCATGTGCGCTTATGCGTGTAGGATAGTAGAAATTAAAAAATTCATACTTCCTATTAGCTAAAAAAATTTTACTCTCCTATTAGCTAAAATAACCTTGATGTTGTGGCATCAAGGCTTAATCAAATTTCATTATTTCCTTTTTTTTAAAAATACAATACCTCCTAGTAAAATAAATAGTGCTCCAATCATTGCAATGTTGAAATAAGTTGTTCCTGTTGATGGTAAGATTTGGTCGGCTTTTGGTGGTGAGGTTGAATCTGTAATTGGTCGCACAGGTTTTATTATTGGATCTTCCTGTTCGTTCGGATTGTCATTTACACTAGAACCTGGAGCTTCGGCTTTTCCTTCGACATAAAATAAAAGTGCCATTTCAAATGTTAAGCTTTGGAATTCGTTTCCAAGTGTTTCAGGAAATGTAACTGTAAACAACAAATCTTCTTCATGTTTTGCTTTTAAATTACGAGCCGCTGCATGTGTAAATTCTTTTAACTTTCCCTCATAAAGTGTTCCGCTTGAATCCTCTACCACTAGTGTAAATTCATTAAATAATTCTTTTGATCCCTTTGTAAACTGGGCCTTCATATTATACGTAAAATCTTCATTTCCACGATTTTGGATGGTTAACTTTCTTGAGGCATAATCACCTGGCTTCATGTTTGATAAATTAAATAAAGAACGGTCTGGATCCTTGACCAATTTATCATTTTCTTTTGCGTTCATTTGCAACGGAAAAAGGAGGATGATGACAACGGATAAAACTACAATCAATAATATTTCCCTATAACGCAAAACCTTCCCTCCTTTTCCCAATCGTTTATTCTTATGCTTAAGTGTGCGTCGGATATAATCTTCCCGACTTCCTTATTATTCCTATAAAAGACTACTATTTTATCGTTTGATTGGAATTTGCATATTGTCGTTCAATTTGCTTAATTGTTTTCCAAATAGAAAAAACAGAATAGAGTACAAGAATCACACCTGGAAAAATAACGAGAGCTATGATTCCATTTTTTGATGAAGCAAATTCAGCTGCGTAACCGACGTAAGGTATGGTCACCCCTGTATATTCAGCCACTACATTATTGGACAGTACCGGATTCATATCAGCTTCTTTATTATTATCCCCTTTTGTTCGGTACATCACTTGTTCTCCACTTTTAATCACTTCTACAACTCTATGGGTTACTAATCTTTCATCTTCTTCCATAAAAGTAATAACATCATCTTTTTTGAATCTTATCATATCACCACCTTGTTTAGTAATAATAATTGAACCAGTCTTAATCTCAGGCTCCATCGATCCCGATAGGACGGTTTTTATTTGATACCCAAAAACTTGAGGTTCGCCTCCAGAAATTTTAGAAGATACGACAAGAGCTGCAACAGAAAGGAGTAAAATAATAAGTATTGTCGTAACAAGATTGTTAACCCATATCAAAATGACTTTTCCAACAGATTTTTGTTTCGTTTCTTTTACTTTTTCTTGATCTTTTCTTCGTTTTGTTATCTGTATAGTGGAATCATATACTACATTTTTATCTTTTTTTATGATCGTTTCTGATTGTTCATCTGAATGCGTTGCTTGCGGATTTTCAGGAGCATTTGCTGCTAGTTCATTCTTCTCTTCTACTATTTCATTACCCCCATGCGGTTCAAAAGATGTAACTACATTTTCCTCTAGATCCGTATGTTGATTTGTTTTTTGATTTTCTTCCATTCATATCACCCTTTCCATCTTTATTTTGTTTAGCTATTAGAAAAGAAAAACTTTACAATTTCCCTTTTTCAAGACATTGATATATTATTCAAACTTCGGAAACAATACCTTCCAGTAAAGAAAACTCAGACGCCCGAGGCTTTTTTACTTATTTGGCTGATTCTGGTGATTCCACAAGTTGGGATTCTGGTAGTCGTATACTTTGCTGTTGTACCTTCTCGGTTTTACTAGAGTCCGTCCCTTTAACAGCAGGTACTTCTACTTGTGGCTCTTTTTTAGGCTCCTTCGTTTGAGATTTCTCTTGAGGAGCTGACTGTTCTAGAGGACTTTTTACTGACTCTTCTACTTTCTCTATACCTGTATCCAGTTGTTGTTCTGTCGGTATGTTACTTTCCTCACTTTTCGTATTTGTTATTGATTGACCTTGATCAGCCTTTTCTCGGTCTGAACTTACAGCGTCTTTACTTTTATCATCCTCTTCCTCTATATTTTCTTTCCTTGTTTCTATCTCTTCCTTTGTATCATTCTCTTCCTCTACCAATGAGTGAATTGAAATCTGTACACTCTTTATCGTAGAAAAATATGCACTTGTTGAATCAGTCAAATAATTGATTATAAACATGAATAAATAAAAGGAAATCGCTACCTTCAAAACGATAATAAGCTTTAAATTTTTCTGCCTAGTCCCCCTTATCAAACGACTTGTTTGCTTTTGCAATTTAACCTCCGCCCTTCTTTGTTCCTGGATGGTTTATATATATTTATAAAAACATAGAAATAGTATGGATTTATAAATATATATAATTAAATAGTAGAAGGTGAGAAAAAATCCCACCCTCGATAAGTTATTCTTTACCTTACAAAGAAAGTAGCTCCTATTTACCTTAGTTGTGCGTTATCTTTTTCCTCCGTCAACTTGGTAACCTTCAAATGTCCAAGTAAGATCTAATGTTAAGTTCTGTAAATCATTTTGATTCTTATTCGTTTCTTTGAATAAAAACTTAACATTAAAATCTGCTGTATTATTTACTTTCAGTCCATCAACTGGTGCATAATGACCAGGAAAAGGTTTTAAACTCCACTTCCATTCTAATTCTCTAGCTAAATCCTCTGGTGTCATATTTCTCAGTTCTAGTAATGATTTTTCATCAATAATTTGATAATCTTTATCTCCTCCTGTATTATTTAAAAATTGTACAATAATATTTTCTGCATATTTATTTGCAAGTGGATTTTCAACTGGTTGACCATTTCTTTTAACCGTGTATTCAGTTTTAAGGGTAATTTTTTTCATATCAATGTTCCCGTCATTTTTAAGTTTAAAAGTCTTAGTAATATGATCACCCGGTTTGAATTTGTCTAAAGTTATTAATTGTGGTGGTGCAACATTCAGATCAACTATTCCTGATGTAAATGTACTCGTTTGTTTTGCTGTATCACTAAAATACGCAAACGTTCCCCCACCGATTAATGCTAATCCTAATGCTGCTGAAGCTACTCCTAAACCTAATTTCTTTTTAATACCCAATAAAATCCTCTCCCTTTCCTTCTTAACTAAATTTTTTTATAAAACCCCGTTATGTATAGTTTGGTGGGATTTTAGACATAGTGAATAGTCCATTTTCGGTTACTTTTTGTGCGATTAAAACAAGCGAAAATGGTTGTTTGAAAGACTATCAGTTTGTAAAAGTCGGTCTCACAGGGAGCATATATCCTTGCTCCCCCATCAGAAGTCTTGATTACTTCCGACTGAATTCTTTGCAGGATAGCAGTCCTCATCTCTATATACTCTTTGGCAAATAGGGACTTTCTGCATTGATTTTGAGAACTTTTTCCTACATTGATAGTCCTGTTTCAATCTCTATATAGGTATATTTGACTTTCTCCTAAATATGCACGAATAAAAATATTTATTTATATAAAAAAGAGTTCTATTTCTAGTAAAAACTGCATGTATTATTTATTTACACAAAAAATTGGGAATCTCCGAGTTGAAAGATTTGTTCAAGGTTTGCTTTTACAGAACAAAGCACACTTCTTAGACCCTGAGCGTGAAATTCGAATTTGTTCATGTGAATAACACAACGGACAAGCTTCATATGAATGGGCTTGTCCATTTTTTGTTGATTGATTATTTAGACGTTGATGTGTAGATGTGGCACATATTCACTTCCATTCAATTGGTCATGAATTGGGCGTCTACAACTCTTCTAAACGACCGTTTCCTCTTTTTTACCATGACACTAGCCAAAAAAAAGACATTAAGTAGAATTCAACATGCTCTACTTAATGTCTTATAACGTCACGGTAATAATCTATCTAATTAAAAAGTCATTCATCCTATGCTAGTAATGTTCGGTCTGATGATAATTTTTCTCCACGGATGCGTTGGAATTCATTTAGTAAATCGTCAATCGTAAGTTGTCTTTTCTTCTTTTCATCAATATCTAAAATCACTTGCCCTGCATCCATCATTATGAGTCGGTTCCCTAAATCGAGGGCCTGTTGCATATTGTGGGTAACCATTAATGTCGTTAAACCGTACTGGGCAACGATTTTTTTCGTTAAATTCGTAATTAATTGGGCTCGGTTCGGATCGAGGGCGGCAGTATGTTCATCAAGCAACAATATATCCGGTTCAGTAAACGTTGCCATAAGAAGCGAGATGGCTTGCCGCTCTCCACCTGATAATAAACCAATTTTTGCATTCAAGCGATCCTCTAGTCCTAAATTAAGAGAGGCCAACGATTCCCGAAAAAATTCCCGTCGTTTTTTTGTCACCCCGAGAGTGAGTGTCCGCTTTTTATTCCGTGAATACGCTAAAGCCAAGTTTTCTTCAATCGTCATTGATGGAGCTGTTCCTGCCATCGGGTCTTGGAAAACACGTCCGATTAACTTTGATCGTTTATATTCTGGAACAGTCGTTACATTCCTGCCATGGATAGATACGGTTCCTGTATCTGGAGTTAATACACCTGAAATAATATTCATTAACGTCGATTTTCCAGCTCCATTACTTCCAATAATGGTAACAAAATCGCCTTTATTCAACGTTAGATGAATGTTATTTAGAGCTATTTTTTCGTCTAAAGTACCTTCATTAAATAGTTTATTTATGTTTATTAATTCAAGCAATGGACTCACCTTCCTCACGTGCTTTTCCATTTAACTTTGCACTTAGTTGATGTTTCGCCTTCCGCTTTTTCTCCCGTCTTTTTTCAAGCATCTTCGGAAAAACTAATGCTAAAATAACGATAATCGCTGTAACGAACTTTTGATCACTCGCGTCAAGGATTCCTTGATTCAACGCCAGTGTAATGAATATTCTGTAAATAATAGCGCCAAAAACAACAGCTAATGTTGTGCGAGCAATTGTCTTTTTACCAAAGATTGCCTCGCCAATAATAATGGACGCTAAACCAACAACAATCATCCCAATCCCCATACCAACATCAGAAAACTGGTTATATTGGGCTATTAATGCTCCTGAAAAGGCGACAAATCCATTTGAAATGCCAAGTCCGAGTATAATGACCCCATCTGTATTTGCTGAGAAACTACGAATCATTCGTTTATTATCACCGGTTGCCCGAAGCGACAAACCAATTTCCGTCTTAAGAAAATAGTCTGTAACAAATTTAAATATAAACGTGAGAATTACCATAGAAATAAGGACACCGTACTCAGTAAGCCCAAACCTCGTAAAAAAAGCCTGAACTTGAGTAAAAATAGTTTCGGAGTTTAATAATGGTATATTTGGCCTGGAGACACCACTATCTAATGTTAATCCCATAATTCTAAGATTGATTGAATAAAGAGCCAACATCATTAAAATCCCCGAAAGAAGGTCATTAATTTTCCCTTTTGTATGAAGAATACCCGTTAAACATCCTGCAAGAAACCCAGCAACGAGTGCTGCAAGTGAAGCTAAAATCGGTGATACACCATTAACAATCATAACTGCCGCGACCGCACCACCTGTCACAAAACTACCATCAACGGTTAAGTCCGCAAAGTTAAGTATGCGAAATGAAATGTATACTCCAAGAGCCATGATGGCAAATATTACTCCCATTTCCGATGCATCGAGTACAGCAGATAAAGTCATTCAAATCTCTCCCATCTTATCCGTCGTTGTCGAATCCGATTCATTATCACTAAAAAACTTTATCCCTTTAAAGCGAAAATTATTTATTATTTATATTTGACAACTTATTAAGAAAATTGTCAATAGAAATGCAAATGTTTTTATAAAAAAATGTATTCACGTGGAATACATTTTAATAGGGAGTATTTAGTTTTCTTTTTGCTCAAAGTATGCTTTTAGATCATCTTCTATTGATTCGTCTGTAAGGGGGACACCCTTTCGATAGGCGGAACGGGAGATAACATGAGCAGCTACCGGAGCGGTTAAAAAGACGAAAAAAATTCCTAATATTAACCGAATACTAAAATACCCATCGGCCAAAACAAAATATAATAACGTTCCAACTAATGTGCTTAACACACCTAGCGTAGAACTTTTTGATGCAGCATGGGAACGTGTATAAACATCTGGCAATCGAATCATACCAATCGCACTAATAAAAACAATCACTGAGCCGACCAATATAAATATCGCAGCTAAAATCTCATCGCTTCCGGACAATGACAACACCACTTTCTAAAAATCTCGCAAACGCAACCGTTCCTACAAATGACAAAATACCAATTAATAAAATTAAATCAAAGAAAGCATGTGTATGCAATAAAACGGAAAATACAGCAATACTTGCAATTAAATTGATTCCAATCGAGTCGAGGGCTTGAACACGGTCTGGACTTGTCGGGCCTTTTACAACCCGATAAATATTCGCTAAGATTGACATAATTAATAAACATATGGAGATTATCATAATAATTTCAAACGTCATTTTCTCGTCACATCCTTTATCGCTTTTTCAAAACTTACTTTTGATTTTAATACTGCCTGTTTTGACTCTGGTATATGGAGGGCGTGAATATAAAGAAATTTCGAATCTGGAGAAACTTCCATTACAACTGAACCAGGAGTTAAACAAATAAGTAAGGATAGTAAGGTAACTTCAAGATCCCCTTTTAAATCCGTCTCCACACGGAAAATTCCAGGTTGAATATGAATTTTTGGACGTAACACATGTTTCATGACAAAAAAACTAGATACAATTAATTCATATATAAATATGAGTAGTAATTTTCCAATGGCAATAATTGTAAAAGGATAAAATGGTTGATCAAAAAAGCGGCGTAAACAAAATAAAATGAATAACCCGACAAAATAACCGCTAAAAAACGTTAGCAAACTAGTTTCATTTTGGAGAAACATCCAAAGACCAGCAATAAATAAATTGATTAAAACTTGAATTGGCAATATAATCCCCCCTTATTTAACATACTTGTAGTATGAACGTTATTTGCTTTTAACCGAACTTTCTAAGAAAAACAGTTCTATACAAACTCGTTCCTACTTTCCAAATACGGCAGAAATATAAAGATTGGGATCGAGTAAACTTTCAGCTGCAATGGTGACATACGTGTGAATACTTTCTGCGCCAACACCAAGTGCGACACTAATTACTGTTAAAAGAGCGATTGGCAAGATGAGTCCTTTTGTTGTCCCTTTTTCTTCATCTTCACTTAATATTGTTTCGCCCCAAAAGCCGTTCATAAAGATTTTCATTAACGAATAAAGGATAAATAAACTTGCTAGTAATCCTAATCCCCCTAGCCAGAAGACTAAAGCTGTAAAACTTCCTTTTGTAATTAGAAACTTACCAAGAAAACCACTAAGTGGAGGAATCCCGACCATGGAAAGTGCGGCAATAAAGAACATCCAACCAAGTGCGGGATGAGTTCGAATTAACCCACTAATCTCTTTTAAATTGCTTGTCCCTGTTATCTGAATGATTGTCCCACCAATTAAAAAGACGAGCGCTTTTATGATCATATCGTGGATTAAATAATAAATCGACCCCATAAAACCATCTAACGTAAATGCCACAAGTCCAATAAGGATAAACCCAACACTAATAATTACATTGTATGTTAAGATCTTTTTCAAATCCCAATAACCAACAGCCCCCATGATACCGAGAACCATTGTTACTGCTGCTAACATACCAATAAACGTATGGGTAACTTGTTGTTCATGATAAAAAATAAGCGTAAACATCCGAAAAATCGCATAAATTCCTACTTTTGTTAATAACGCTGCGAAAATTGCAGCAATCGCAGTGGGTGGCGCACTATAGGAACCAGGTAACCAATAAAAGAGAAATAGCCCTGCTTTTAAACTAAACACAATTAAAAATAAAAATGATATGGTCGTTAATAGCCCATCTTGTCCCGCGTCCGCAATTCGAATAGATAAATGAGCAAGATTTAACGTGCCAGTAATGGAATACAAATACGCAATACCGACTAGGAAGAATGCAGAGGATAAAACATTAATCATTATATACTTCAATGATTCACGTAGCTGATTCTTCTCACCACCTAATGTAATCAATACATAAGAAGCAACTAAAAACACTTCAAAGAAAACATATAAGTTAAATAAGTCCCCTGTTAAAAACGATCCATTGACACCGGTAATTAAAAATAGGACGAGCGGGTAAAAATAATTTTGTTCCCTTTCTTTACCGATTGAATGAAAGGCATAAAGAACACAACAAATAGAAACAATTGTCGTTGTTAAAACAAGTAAGACTGCAAACATATCACCAACTAAACTAATCCCAAAAGGAGCCTCCCAACCACCTAATTGCAAAGTTTGTATACCACTCACTTGAATTTGTCTCATTAATACGACTGAAAAAACAGCTGTTATTAGAAGCGAAACAATACTTACAACTCGATGAAGCGAAATATGATTTTTAAATAAAATGAGAACCATACCGGTTAGCAACGGGATTAGTATTGGCAAAATCAATAGGTTATTCATCAGCATTTCCCCTTAACTTTTCCATATCGTCTGTACCAAAACTTTTATATGAACGATAACTTAATACGAGTAACACGGCAGTAACAGCAAAGTTTATTACAATTGCGGTTAAAATTAATGCTTGTGGCAATGGATCGGTAAATCCTCTACTTGCCTCATCAAGTAACGGTGCACTCCCAGTTTTTAAACCACCAGAAGTTAAAATTAATAAGTTAACTGCATGACTAATAATCGACAATCCTAATACGATGCGCAACAATTGTTTTGTTAAAATTAAATAGGTTCCAATGGTAAATAGTAGGCCGACAACAAATGCCATTAACGTTTCCAAAGGGAATCATCCTCACTTATACTTAAAATGATAGTAACAGCCGTCCCTATTACAGCAAAAGCAACACCTGTATCAAAAAACAATGCCGAAGTAATTTCTATCTCACCAAATAATGGGATATTCATGTTTCCAATGGATTGAGTTAAAAAAGGCTGATTAGAGAGTAGACCAAAAACACCTGTAATTAACGCAATGAGAACACCGAATGCTGCTAATTTTTTAAAATCAATCGGAATATTTTTACTCACTTCTTCAATATCGAAAGCTAAATAAAGAAGAATGATTGCCGATGCCGTGCTTAATCCCCCAATAAATCCACCACCAGGATAATGATGTCCGTTTAAAAACAGATAGATAGAAAACGTCAAAATAATAACTACGGCAACTTTAGTCACACTTTGTAAAATGACATCATTTTGCTTCATCTTTACGATCACTTCCTTTCGTTTGTAACCGAATGAGTGTATAAACACCTAACCCCGCAATACATAGTACGGATATTTCAAGCATTGTATCAAAGCCACGGAAATCCACTAATATAGCGTTAACGATATTTTTCGCCCCAGCTAATTCATATGCATTTTCAAAAAAGCTTGAGATAGAATCATATAATTTATGACTATTGCTTAGTAAAGTCAATGTTGTCACAACAACACCTGTCGCAATGGCAATGATTACGTTCGTTCCATTCCATTTCATTCGTTCAACACTTTTTTGTAACTTCGGTAAATGGTAAAAACAAAGTAAAAATAAGACAGTTGTTACAGTTTCTACAACCATTTGTGTCAATGCGAGGTCAGGTGCTCGAAAAATAACGAAAAACATCATAACAAAATAACCTAATACACTTAACGAAACAATGGCTGTAATTCGATGATTCGTTAATAAAACAGTAAAAGCTGTGATGACGATACCAATGACTAAGCCAATATCATAAATCGTTATTGGATGATTATTGGAAAAATCAAATTGTAACCCATGTAACCAAAAGGCTAGCGTACTCATGACAATAATAAAAAAGGTAAATATATAGATGAAATAATGTCGAATTGATCCCGTCATATAACGATTTGTTACTGAAGCAGAACGATGCTCAAACGTTTCTCTCAATTTTTCATACATATAGTTCAATGTGAGCGATTCAGGGTAACTTCGAAAGAGACCAATCCAGCGGTTCATCGTAATAAATAGGTAAGTCCCTATGATAATGACGCCAATTGTCATTAATAGCTCCATATTCCACCCATGCCAAGCGCGCACATCAATCCCAACCTGCGGAAGAGTAAACATTGGCAACACCGATACAAATGCTGGCTTTAATAAATATCGAGAAAAGACATTTGGAAATAGAAAAATAATGATCACAAACGATGCTAAAATAATCGGTGAAATTAACATTCCGATTGGTGCTTCGTGTGGTTTTCGACTCAACTTTTCCCGTCGATATTTCCCGGTAAATGTCCTAAAAACGAGAATCATTGAATATACAAAGGTAAAAATACTTGCTATCCATGCCAACACTGGAAATAAAATACCGAAAGTATCTAAGTGGAAAATTTCCGCAGACAGTAAATCATTAACAGCGGTGAAAAACATTTCTTTACTTAAAAAGCCATTAAAAGGAGGCAATCCCGCCATTGAAAAACTACCAATTAAGGCAATGGTAAAGGAAATTGGCATTACATACATTAAACCACCAAGTCGCCTAATATCCCTTGTTCCGGTTTCATGATCGATAATTCCAACAACCATAAATAAACTTCCTTTAAACGTCGAATGATTGAATAAGTGGAAGATTGCCGCGAAAATGGCTACGGAAAAGTACACAGCCTTTTGATCATCTGGTTGATAAGTAAAGGCCAATGACCCTAACCCTAATAGGGACATAATTAATCCTAATTGACTTATTGTAGAGTAAGCTAAAAGTGCCTTTAAGTCTGTTTGGCGAACAGCTGTAATTGATCCATATAGCAAAGTAATTATTCCAATTCCAGACACGAGCCAAAACCATGTAGCACTTCCAGCAAACACTGGTGTCAATCGGGCAACTAAATAGATTCCTGCCTTCACCATTGTTGCGGAGTGAAGATAAGCACTGACTGGTGTCGGAGCTTCCATTGCATCCGGTAGCCAAATTCCAAATGGAAACTGCGCAGATTTTGTAAATGCCCCTAAAAGAATGCAAATAAGTGCGGGAACATATAGAACATGATTTTTAATCGCAGCGACATGATGAATCAATTCTCGAATACTGTATGTGTCCGCCATGTTTGCAAGTAATACAAAGCCCGCTAACATACATAGCCCGCCAAAAACGGTAATCATCAATGACTTTAACGCACCATTTCTTGATGATTTCCGCTCATACCAATAAGCAATTAACAAGAAGGACGATATACTTGTTAATTCCCAAAATCCATATAAAACAAATAGGTTATCTGAGAATACGAGTCCCAACATCGCCCCCATGAAGAGCATTAAATAAAAATAAAAGTTATGCAGTTCTTCCCTAACTTTTGATAAGTAGAAAATCGAATACAATATGACGAGCATCCCTATACCTGAAATAAGTAGACCAAACAATAAGGCTAACCCATCAACATAAAACACTAAGTTAATGCCAATAGAAGGAAGCCACGAAATCGTTTCGAGGAACGTATCACCTGATGCAACAGACGTGACTTTGCGGATAATTTGCAGGAAAATAATAATAGGTACAATTAAAACAAACCAACCTAAATGAATTTTCCTACGAAGGAATTTATAAATTAACGGAATACAAATCGCAGCGAAAAACGGAAGAAAAACAAGAATAGATATTGAATTCAAATAGCATCCCTCCATATGTAAAAAGCAGATTTTAGCAAAAAAATTATTCAAGTAAAATTTAATTGACTCTACAGGCCACATCGGTTATAGTTCTACATAGTTTCATAGAAATAAGATTTAGTCCAACAATATTTCTTGGGGTGAATCAATAATGGAAAATAAAAATTTTTATCATGAGTGTATTTTAGTCTGTGTTTATTACGGACCGAATGGAGAGAGGTTAATTAGACGCGGTTGTCAAATTGCAAATATGATGAAGGCGCCCCTTTATATTTTAACCGTCGATCCAAAACCTTTTGACGAATTAGATGCTGAAAAAGTCCTTTATATTGAACAATGGAAAAAGTTAGCTGAGTCCCATCCATCGGCACAATTTATTCTTATTGATAACGAAAAACGACCCGTATCAAAAGTAATTGCAGAAGTTGCTCGAAAACGACAAATTACTCAAATTATTCTCGGGCAAACTGCACAAAGCCGTTGGGAACAAATTACAAAAGGTTCAATTATTAACTCGCTATTAAACGAGATTCCTTTTGTCGACTTACACATTATCTCGGTTGCCCGCTATATTAAGGATGAAGAAGGCTTGTTCGAAAAAGGAATTCGCGCATATATTATTAAATCCGGTAATCAATATCAATTGACCTTTAGCCATACGAAAGATGTTGATTATGAAGGAATATTTTTTAAAGAGGTCGGAACTGATTTTGACAACGGGATTTTCCGGTTTATTAAAGGTTGGGAAACGTTACAAGTACAAGTATCCGATGGTATTGTAAAAGAGTTAAAAAACATTGATTTACACACACTAAACTTGAGTGAAGAAGACTAAAGGGTGGACTTCTTGATTAAAATCAAGTGCGTTCTTCCCAGGTTATAAATTCACATCAACTTTTATTATTGGTTTTTCACTTTTATTTATGCCAATGTACTTTAACGTTTCTGTTGTTGAGTGTTGGTTAAACAATCCCTTTATAATTGATATGGCCACCCCTTTACGATAAGCATGATAGCCGAATGTTTTCCGAAGAGTATGGGTTCCAATTTTCTCAAGGATTCCTGCTTCTTTAGCCGCGTGATTAATAATCCGGTATGCTTGCTGTCGTGTAATGGGTTGGTCATTTTTCTTTGATTTAAAGAGATAATCATCGGGTTTTAATTGATGATAAGCAAGATATTCCCTTAACACTTCCTCGATTCGGCCATTTAAGTAATAGGCCTTCACTTCTTCGTCCTTTTCTACTTGCAAAAATAGAAACTCTTTCATTTCGTTTTCTTCCCATACATCGTTCACTTTTAAATGTAGTAAGTCTTGTAATTTAATACCTGTATTAATGCCAATTACAAAAAGTAATAAATCACGTAACGATGTTTTCCGTAATATTCGTTTCATTGCCTGAATCTTATCGATGTTTTTAATCGGATTTACATATTCCATGCAATTTTTCCTCCACTAATGTTACACAATATAATTATAAAATAAATTATGTAACATTAAAAATGATTTTACTCGAAAAGTTTAAATTTTTTTTGACAATCCGAAAAAATTCTGTTGACTGCTCTATAAGGAACCTTGAAATATTCCAGTTACTAAAGACAATCTCCTTTATAGAATATTTTTCACTACCATACATCCGTAGCACAACAGCAAGCTATTCATTATCCAATGAGAAGGGTAACCTCATACTTATGTCGAACTTATTAATATATATCCAATCAATCTGTTGGATAATACTAATATGAAAAGGGGCAATATTAATAAAGAAACCGAAAGTAGTATCAGTTATTATCATCACTGCGATTCTTACCATGTCATCATTTTCAAATGTTTTTGCTTCAACAAACAATTCATCATCTCATATATCATCTGAAGAAAAATATGGAGAGGTTATCGAATACATTAATAATGAAGATCCGCAAACACTTCCTGATACCTCATATGAAGAGCCAAAAAACAGATTATTTGTAACTGAAGAATTTGCTAAATCTCTAGTTGATGATGGGACAATAAGACCTTTTTATGGAGAGTCTGAAAAATCAACTGTAAAGAAAACAGAATACTATACTAAAACCACAACTCCGACAGGTCAAAATGCAGGGGGAACCAGATTTAGTACTGGTGGCGTTTTCTATGTTAATAAAAAGGGAGGACCAAATGTAAGCTTTTCGGTTGGAACAAGTTGGGGCCGATATCTTATCGTGTGTCTGTAGGGAATGCATCAACAAATAATATTGTTAGTTATTACGTTAAATCCTAACACAAAGATTGATGATCTCCTTATAATTAGGATTTGGGCAAGGACTACCTAACCTAATTATAAGGAGTTTTTTTATATTCTGGAGGATAATATTTACCAATTTTGTTTTAAGTTAATGAAATACTACTGTTATTCATTGTTTCTTTTAATACTTCTACTGAATGATTAAATTTTTTCTTCTCCGTTGCATCTAGTTCCATTTTTATTACATCACTAATTCCATTTCTCGTGACTATTGCTGGAACACCAATAAACACATTCTCATGACCGTACTCTCCATCTAAATATGTAGAAACCGTTAAAATGGAATGTTCGTCATGAAGGATTGCTTTCGTTAATCGAACGAGTGCCATGGCAATTCCATAATAGGTCGCACCTTTTTTCTCGATTATTTGATAAGCAGCATCCCGTGCATCAACAAAAATTTTATTCAAGTCATCAATTTTATAGTCAGAGCTTTTTCGTAACCAGTCGAATATAGGAATCGTACCAATGCCTGCACTACTCCAAACGGGCAATTCCGTATCTCCATGCTCCCCGATAATATAAGCATGCACATTCCTTGCATCGACATTGAAATAATGACCGAGTAAATAGCGAAGCCGAGCCGTATCTAAAATCGTTCCCGAACCAATGACTCTCTCTTTTGGTAATCCAGAAAATTTCCATGTTGCATAAGTAAGAATATCTACCGGATTTGATGCTACAATAAAGATACCATTAAAGCCACTTTCCATAACTTGTTCAACGATATTCTTCATAATCTTTGTATTTTTCTCAACAAGATCCAACCGCGTTTCCCCTGGCTTTTGTGCAGCACCTGCCGTAATCACTACAATATCTGCATCTTTGCAATCTGAATAATCTCCATACCAAATCTTCATACGTGCAGGGGCAAAAGGAAGTCCATGATTTAAATCCATTGCATCCCCTTCTGATTTATCTTTATTCATATCGATTAACACAAGTTGGCCTGGGATTCCTTGATTTAACAAGGCAAATGCATAACTTGCACCAACTGCACCAGTACCAATAAGAACAACTTTACTTACTTTATTTAGCATTTTGAACACTCCTTAAGTAAATTCATTTATCGTTATTGTCCCCAAGCAGAGGAATTTATTAATATTTGATTTTAGCACTGTGGTAATAGTGTTAATTATTTGAAGATGTTATTAGTGAATATCTTCACATACATTATAACAAAGGGAGGAAATAATTCCCACCCTATTAACCCGTATTTTTATTAAACTTTTATGTCTCGACTTGCTGTTGTAAATTCCGTTTTTCTTTTTTTAAAATATGTATGTAATACACTATTGATAATAAAACAGACACAGCAGAGGCTTTGTAAATACTTGCATAATTAAGACTATGAGCAATTTGTCCAAAAACAATGGCACCAATCCCTACACCTAAATCAAATAAAGAGAAAAATGTTGCATTCGCCATCCCCCGTCGGTTTTTCGGTGAACGTTCAACAGCCCATGCTTGTAATGCCGGCTGAACCATTCCAAAACCAAAACCATATAAAGTAGCAGCAACAAATAAAATAAATTGACTGCCTAGCCAAGCTAATAGTAGCATTGCAATAAATATAAGTAGTGTCCCAGGAAGAAACACCGCTCGATGCCCTTTACGATCGTATATCTTTCCTGCAAAAGTTCTTGTTACCATTAGCGCCATGGCATAAATAAAAAAATACATTTGAATTCCGGAAATTCCCTTCTCAACCGTATATAACGGAAGAAAAGTTGCAATCCCTCCAAAAGTAACAGTAATGAAAAATAGTAACAGCGACGGTTCTAATGCTGATTTTTCGTAAAAATCCCATTTTGGTGTAAACGTTTTTTCTTTTTGCTTTTCAACTTTTTTATAAGAAATAAAAGAAGACAAAATAAAAGCTATTAAACCTAATAAACCACAAACAATAAATAACCATTGAAAAGAAATTTGCCCAGCTAAAATTAATCCCAGTGACGGACCGAATGCAAGGGCCAAATTTCCTGCTAAACCATAGTATCCTAATCCTTCACCACGTCGTTTACTCGGGATGATGTCTGTTGCAATTGTCCCCGATGCAGTTGTTGATAACCCCCAGCCAACTCCTTGAATCATTCGCATAACAAAAAGAAATAAAATACTCGTCGTTAAGCTAAATGATCCAACAGAGAAAACAAAGATGAATAAACCAGACAAGTATATCATTTTTCTTCCTTTTGTTTCTAAAGCTTGACCTGCATATGGACGAATAAATAACGCTGAAAATGTAAAAATGCCAACAGCGAGTCCGATTAACTGATCTTTACCACCTAATTCTTCTATGAATAATGGAATGGTCGGGAGTGTCATTTGAAAGCCTAAAAAAATAAAAAAGTTTGCTAAGCAGATAAGAATAAAATCTTTTGTCCAGATTTTTTCTACGGTAATCTCGGTTGAATTTTTCCTTTCTAATGCTATTTTTGCCATAAAAATCCCCTATCCCCTATATCTTATTGTTATGTTTAAAAATTTCAACTGTTCTTTCATTATAACAGATTTTTCGTATCACGAAATATTAGACGAAATAATTTTAACAATCATCACGTGTATAAAATCTAGTCATTCTTTACCATACAAAAAGCAATCGGCTCTAACCAATTGCTTTTTTTGATAAATTAACTTTGCTTTTACCATGCTCTAAAAAAGTTTTTGGTCCTTATTCCCTTACATCACTTTTCTAGCAAGATTTTATAAGTCCATTGTTTTTTCGTACAGTTTAGAGAATTACTTGCAAACGAGTTACGCATATGCCTTTCTTTCTTCTTCATTATTAAAGAAATTCTTCATCGCATGAAACACATCTGCTTTTTGTCTTAACACAAAATGACGAAAACGCTCATCTTTTATATTTTTATAGGCAGTCATTAACGTGCTGTGTCGATTATATTGATTCACCTCACCGTAACAAAACATATTCGATAAGTCCATTAATTCATTGACTAATTTGACACACCGGACATTATCAGATGTTAAGTTATCACCATCGGAAAAATGAAATGGGTAAATATTGTACTGACTTGGAGGATACTTGCTTTGAATAAGTTCAAGTGCTAAGCGATAAGCTGAAGAGCAAATCGTTCCACCGCTTTCTCCTTTCGAGAAAAAGTCTTCTTCGGATACGACTTTTGCTTCTGTATGATGAGCTATAAATTCAATTTCTACCTTCTCATATTTTGTTCGTAAAAACCGTGTCATCCAGAAAAAGAAACTCCGGGCCATATATTTTTCCCAAATCCCCATCGATCCACTCGTGTCCATCATGGCAAGAACGACAGCCTTCGATTCATAACGAATCTTTTCATTCCATGTTTTAAACTTTAAATCTTCAGGATAGATTGGGTGAAAAGAAGGGGTACCAGTTAACGCGTTTCGTTTAAATGCAGATAACATTGTTTTCTTTTTGTCAATATTCCCCATTAACCCTGTTTTACGAATATCATCAAACTCAATGTCTTCTACAATTAATTCATGGTCATTTTTCCTTTGTAAATTTGGTAGTTCTAACTCACTAAAAAATGCTTCCTCTAGTTCAGCAAGTGATACTTCTGCTTCATAATAATCTTCACCTGGTTGATCACCGGCACCTTGACCTTTTCCAGGTCCTTTTTCTGCTTCTCCATCTCGGGCCACAACATCACCAACTTGGCTTTCACCATCCCCTTGCCCAACATGTTTATTTTTATCATAGTTATAGCGAATTTTATATTCATCAAGGGAACGAATCGGTATTTTTATCACATCTCTTCCATTGGAGAGAATAATATTTTCTTCTGTTACGAGATCTGGAAGATTTTTTTTTATTGCTTCTTGAACCTTTTCTTTATGCCGCTGTTGATCTTCATGGCCTTTTCGATGGAGGGACCAATCCTCTTGTGATATTGTAAATTGGTGTTTATCCATTTGACTCATTTTTTCCCTCCTACAATCCTATTCGTATTGTCAAAAGTTTTTATATTAAATAGGTTAACAACCATTGATTTATAAGGCATTGAACAAAAAAAGACTTGCCACCCCCTAAAATCTATGGTTAATTGAGGTTACCACACACACAACTAACAAGATTGGAGTGAACAAGTCTGTATCCTCAATTATTAACCTATTTATTTGAATTTATCAAGTACCAAGATGAGACTATCAAAATTTTACAGACTCTTTTAATTGGAAAGAGTATGTTTGATAAACCCGAAGAAAAACCGATAAGCAAGCCTTATCGAAAACTACAGGTGGATGAGCTTCCGATTGTTGAAACACTTGAAAAGCTTGATTATCAAGAACTACTTAATGATTTTCTAGAAAAACACGGGAAACCATTAAAACCGGTTCGTAGACATAAAAACGCCAAAGTTTGTGTGCCTTCTCATTTGAATTGTCCAAAGTGTGGTGCTCCTTCTGATTTTCTTTATGCAAATAATGGAGATAAAGGACAATATCAATGTAAAGTGTGTGCGTGTTTGTTTAGCGAAAAGAATCGTTATTTGAAAGAGGCCATTTTACGATGTCCTCACTGTTCAAAAACACTTGAAAAGATAAAAGAACGAAAAGATTTTGATGTTTTCAAGTGTAAAAATAATCAATGTTCTTACTACCAAAAGAAGTTAAAAGGTCTTTCGAAAGAAGAGAAGAAACCGTTCAAAAAAGACCCACAAGCGTTCAAAATGCGCTATATATTTCGCCTGTTTAAGTTCGACTATAAGCCACTGTCGAAAGAGTCTCCAGAGTTACCGAAAGTAGATTTATCGAAATTGTACGTGTCTCCGCATACACTGGGACTTATTTTGACTTATCACGTAAACTACGGCTTATCAGCGCGCAAAACCGCGGCCATTATGAATGATATTCACGGAGTTTCTATTTCTCACCAAAGTATTTTAAACTACGAAAACAGTGTCGCGCTCATAATGAAACCGTTTATCGACCATTATCCGTATGAGCTTTCCAATCAATTTTGCGGTGATGAAACGTATATCCGTGTGAGTGGACGTTGGAATTACTTGTTCTTCTTCTTTGATACCGTAAAAAAGATTATTTTGTCGTATCCTGTTTCACCAAACCGAGATACACAGGCAGCTGTATTAGCCATTGATGAAGTATTGCTTAAGCTAAAAGAGATTCCAGAAGATCTTACTTTTGTGGTCGATGGGAATCCTATTTACCTTTTGGCTCAACACTTCTTTGCCCAGCACGATATCCACTTTGATGTGAAGCAAGTCATTGGATTAACCAATGAGGATCCTGTTTCAACGGAATATCGACCGCTTAAACAAATTATTGAGAGACTCAATCGTACTTTTAAGGGTAATTATAAGGCTACACATGGGTTTGGTTCAGAAAAGGGATCGGTATCCTATGTGACTTTATTCGTAGCATATTTTAACTTTCTCAGGCCACATGCTTCACTGGAGAATAAAGTGCCAGTTATGATCCCAGAACTCTCCAAATTGCCACACATGCCGGCACGTTGGACAAAAATGATTGAACTCGCTCAACAATGGCTTCTAGAAATACAAGCCGCCTAAATTTAGCTTTAGCTGAGCCCTTGAATGGTTTAACATTCAAACCAGCCATTTGGCGAAGCGAACCCTTGACAAACCGAACTAGCCGATGGTTTAAAATTTTCGGAAAACAAGGGCGTATTTGTCATGCCTTAATTTAGTTCCCTTCGCCCTTGTTACACCTAACTTAAACCATCGGCGTGTTTGTCAAGGGCAAATGGCGACGGTTCTCCACCTTATTTCGGAATAAATCTTGTTTGCTTATCCGTTTTTCATAGAACTTTTGACATTACCATCCTATTTTTTTCACGTTTTTGAAACTTTCGCATATAGATATACTGTGTGTGAATTTTTATTCAGATATTTAAAAAGACAAGTTACATGATGACTAGCAACCAAATATATATGGTTGTATTACTCTATCATATGCAAGCTAGCGAAGAAAATTTACACCTAATTTAATGGACAGGCTTTGAGAAAGGGAAAGAGTACATCAGAAATAACGGAATTCTTTTTTTAAAAAAAAGACCGTCTGATCATTCTTAAATGTATTTAGAATGATATTGACGGTTGATTCTGACATTATCGATTTAATAAACTACCAACATAGCGCAATAACTCATTAGCAGATGTAGAATTATACCCATGTTCATCAATCAATCTTGCAACAACTTCATTAATTTTCTTCAATTGTTGCTCATCAGGCGTAACTGAAGACGTCGTTATTTTTACAACATCTTTCAAATCAGCAAACAATTTCTTTTGAATGGCTTCACGTAGTCGACCATGAGAGTTATAGTCAAATCGTTTTCCTTTTCGGGCAAAAGCAGAAATACGAATTAAAATTTCCTCTCTAAAAGCTCTCTTCGCATTTTCGGAAATGCCAATTTGTTCTTCAATGGACCGCATTAATTTTTCATCCGGGTTAATTTCTTCACCAGTTAATGGGTCACGTAGTTTTGACTTATTGCAGTATGCCTCAACATTATCTAGATAATTATCCATTAATGTTTTTGCCGACTCCTCATACGAATAAACGAATGCCTTTTGTACTTCCTTTTTCGCCAACTCATCATATTCCTTCCGCGCTAACGAAATATAGTTCAAATATTTGTCTCTTAATTCATCTGTGATTGACGGATGTTGATCAAGCCCTTCTTTTAACGAACGTAAAACATCCAGGGCATTAATTGATTTTACTTCTTTACGAATAATTGTGGAGGAAATTCGATTAATGACATAACGTGGATCGATACCGCTCATTCCTTCATCTGCAAATTCCCGTTTCATCTCTTCCACATCGACTTGACTAAAGCCTTCCACATTTTGACCATCATAGAGCCGCATTTTTTTAATTAAATCTACATCGCCCCGTTTCGGTTCTTTTAATCTCGTTAAAATAGTGAACATCGCAGCTATTTTTAATGTGTGTGGAGCAATATGAACATCACTTACATCACTTTCTCGAATCATTTTTTCATAAATCTTTTCTTCCTCGGAAACTTTTAAATTGTAAGGAATCGGCATGACAATAATTCTCGAGTGTAAAGCTTCATTTTTCTTATTAGAAATAAAGGAACGATACTCAGTTTCATTCGTGTGGGCGACAATTAATTCATCAGCTGAAATAAGTGCGAAACGTCCAGCTTTAAAATTTCCTTCCTGTGTTAAAGAAAGAAGATGCCATAGGAATTTTTCATCACATTTTAACATTTCTTGGAACTCCATCATTCCACGATTTGCCTTATTTAGCTCCCCATCAAACCGGTATGCACGTGGATCTGATTCAGAACCGTATTGAGCAATTGTTGAAAAATCGATACTTCCTGTTAAATCAGCGATATCTTGGGATTTCGGATCTGATGGACTAAACGTACCAATACCTACACGGCGATCTTCAGAGAAAAAGATCCGTTCAACTAAGACATCTTCAATTCTTCCACCGTATTCTTGTTCGAGGCGCATCGTATTTAGTGGGGAAAGATTTCCCTCCACACGAATTCCATATTCTTCATAAAATTCTTCTCGTAAATGTGGTGGAATTAAATGAAGTGGATCCTCATGCATCGGACAACCTTTAATCGCATATACAGCACCGCGGTCTGTCCGTGAATATTGCTCAAGTCCACGTTTTAACATTGTTACTAATGTCGATTTCCCGCCACTTACTGGCCCCATCAATAATAGAATCCTTTTTCGTACGTCGAGCCGTTTAGCTGCTGGATGAAAATATTCCTCTACAAGTCGTTCTAGTGCCGTTTCTAAACCGTACAATTGATGACTGAAAAAGTTATATTTTTTTACACCATCAACTTCTTCCACACCTGCATCTTTAATCATATTGTACACCCGTGAATGGGCCGATTGAGCAATCCATGGCTTTTCTTTCACAAGTTCCAAATACTCAGCAAAGGTACCTTCCCACTTTAACTTCTCTTCTTCCTCACGATACCTAGCAACTTTATCTAAGATTCCCATAAAGTACCTCCTCTATTTCAAATAATCATCACAAGAAATCTGTCGCTACAAACATTCACAATACCATCTACAATAAAAAAGGCTACTTACCTATAAATATATGAACATGCTTTCTAAAAGATGATTAATTAGGAGAAAAAGTTTATAGAAGATTCTGTAGATAAAATATGTATGTAACAGTATAATAAAAGATGAAGGAAAATATTCGAGGTGTTAAGGGGGATTGAGATGGGTACATTTTTAATCATTTGTGTGACCATTGCATTTTTAGCCGCCATTTTTGCATCAGGATACGAAGACAAACCAGGTACATACAAAAAGTAAATTGTTGGAGAGCCTTCATTCTTTAATTGAATGAAGGCTTTTTTGATGTTGAGTAATGCTTTAGTATTGGGATGGACTGCTGAAGTTGGTTCAGTATTGTCGAAGTTTCCCCCAGCATTGTCAAAGTTGACCCATCTCTTAAAAAAAGAGTGGCTATAAAATTTTACACCTCTCTGTTCAATGGTTAAAACTATTTATTAAGATCATGCTTCTTAATAAAATCATTCATATACATTCTGTTTTTCTTTTCAAAACTTGTAGCAATTTGGCCTGTCCATGTATCAGACCGCTTCCCACCAGTTCGTTCTCGATAATACTGCTGAATCGTTTCATTATATTCTTGTAATTGATTTTGAAACTGTGTTTGATCTTGTTGATACACATTTTCATGATAGATGTTCGAAATCGGTAAACGTGGCTTTTGATTATTAATTTTTGCTGGATAGCCTACAACAAGACCAAATAGTGGAATCACTCGTTTCGGCGTTTGTAAAATTTCACTAACCTCATCCAAGTTATTACGTAATCCCCCTATGTAACAAATTCCGAGTCCCATTGATTCTGCAGCAATAGCAGCATTTTGAGCAGCTAAGGCCGCATCAATAAGTGCAACCATGAACTTTTCTGTACTCTTAATGGATTCCTCCATATCAGCATTTTCCATTTCACGAATGACATCATGACGATGGAGATCTGCACATAACACAAATAGATGGCCATTATCAGCAACATATTGTTGATTCCCAGCAACTGCCGCAAGCTTTTCCTTTTTCGCTTGGTCAGTCACTCCGATGATTGAATATGCTTGTACAAAACTTGAAGTAGAGGCTGCTTGTGCACAGCGTACAATTGTTTCAATTTGTTCTCTTGTTAATTTTTTATCTTCAAATTTTCGTACCGAACGATGGGCGAGAATTGTTTCAATAACGTCATTCATTCCTATCCTTCCTTTCTCTTGCTAATGATAGTTAATCAAAATCTTATATAAAAATCAAACAAGATGTTGAACGAAAGACTAATAACAATTCAAAAAAAATAAAGAAAGGCCCCGTAACGGAACCTGAAAAATTATTCGCTATAACTTATTTTTAGATGATAAAAGTTTTGTTGTCTCATTGCTTCGTAAACTAAAATCGCAGCTGTATTCGATAAGTTTAGTGAACGAACATTTGTCGTCATCGGAATACGCAAACAACGGTCCTGGTTTTTTTCTAGTAAGTCATTCGGTAATCCTGTCGTTTCCTTGCCAAACATAAAATAGTAATCTTTATTATGATCGCTATAATCAAAATCTGAGTATGCTTTTTCACCATAAGTTTCGATATAATAGAATTCTCCTTGATTTTTCTCAAAAAACTCATCAAGAGAATCATAATAATGAATTTTCACGAAAGGCCAGTAGTCTAGGCCTGCTCTTTTTAACATTTTATCCTCAGTTGAGAAACCGAGTGGACGAATTAAATGTAAGTGTGCATCGGTTGCAGCACAAGTTCTCGCAATATTACCTGTATTCGCCGGGATTTCGGGTTGATATAGTACGACATGTATTCCCACAATTTTCCACCTCTAAAAGTAAATCTAATAATCATCAACAATTTTAAAAAATCGATAGTCTATATTTTCCGTGTACGCCGATGAGTCTTCATAGGACCAGTAACGCATCCGACTATTTGACGTATGAGCGTTGACTAAGGGCATTCCATAAGCATCTTTTGCGGTCACAATCGTTGAGTGGTTAAAACGACCATCACCTTCAAAATCATAACATATAATATCGCCAAGTTGTAGCTCTCTTGGATCTTGAACTTCATTAGCACGTAGGCCGACTTTCGAAGTACCTAAATACCATCGAAATGAATGGGCTATTGACCAACTATAGCTCCAACTATTTCCATCATACCACCAACCACTAGAACGGTTGGAAAATCCCCTCATCGGTGCCCCTCCAGCTCGCAAACATTGAGAAATGTAATTCGTACAGTCATCGGTAAATTTATGATAGGCTGGATTGTAATCATTCCACCAACGTTCCGCATATTGTACAGCTTTTCTCCGATCGTAATAATACGTTATTCGTTCCAAGTCTTCATGGCGGTCAAGTTTCAACTCTGGAACCTCAATGGTATATACTTCAGGTAGTTCTTCATCTGTTAAAAGCGTACCTTTGTAAAATTTTGCTTTCCGCCTTTCAACCTCTTCTTCAATATAAAACCTTTTCTCTTGTTTAATTAAGTATTGAAAATGAACATGATAATGAATATCCGTATGGTCCCCGTCAGTAGTTTTTTCCATTATTTTTCCGGTTGCCTTCGCTTTAACAATTTCACCATTACGACTTTGTAAGCATGATTTTTTTCGCTCGATTTTCAAACAATCGTTCGCTTTAGCATCGACACATTGATTTACACGTTGTTCTAATAATCTTTGAAGCTGGTCAATCATGGTCATACACACTCCTTTTGATTATGTGTATGCCTAGATTTTTTCCTATGTGAATCCGTTTTTCAAGATGTGGTTAGTTAGTTTTTTAACCTATTATTTGAACGGAGCTTTAGAACCTGTTGACTAGATCCTGTTAATGTTAATAAACGACTTAGTTTTACTTACAATATTTATTTTGTCTCTGTCTCAATTTTTCCCAGTGCTGAAGTAATTTCATGTATTACTTTCTCATCTTGTTCTTTTTCTTTTGCTGTTATTAAAATTTGTTTTGATTCATCCGTACCAATTTTTCCTAGCGCCCAAGCAGCTGTGCCTCGAATGACAGGACGGGGATCCTTTTTTAAAACATGTTCCAATTCATATAGCGCCGTTTCATCTTTAAAATGACCAATAGCAATAATGGCATTTCGTTGAATTGGTTTTTTCCCTCGCCAAGCTCCTGCAACATGGCCAAATTTTTCTTTAAACTCTCGATTACTCATATCTAATAAAGGCTTTAATAATGGTTTTGCAATTTCAGGATCTGGTTCGAGCTCTTCATGAAAATGAAAGTCAACCCCTCGATTATATGGACAAACCATTTGACATGTGTCACAACCATATAAACGATTACCAATGACGTTTCGATATTGTTCAGGTAAAAAGTCTTTAGTTTGAGTTAAATAGGAGATACAAATTTTTGCATTAATTTGTCCTGGACCAACAAGGGCACCGGTCGGACATGCTTCAATACATTTATTGCACGAACCACATAAGTTTTCAATTGGTGTATCCGGTTCAAATGGAATATTTGTAATCATTTCACCTAAGTAAACAAATGAACCAAATTCAGGAGTAATAATGGCACAATTTTTTCCGCTCCAACCGATGCCTGCACGTTCTGCAACAGCACGATCAGATAATTCCCCTGTATCTACCATGGATTTACATCGTGCACCGTCAATTTTGGCTGTAATAAATTGTTCAAGTTTATTTAACCGGTCGCGTAATACTGTATGATAATCTTCACCCCAGGAAGCTCTGGCAAATAAGCCTCTTCGTTCACCTTTTTTTCCTCGAACATGTTCTAACATTTTTGTTGGATACGCTACGGCAATAGATATAATGGATTGGGGGTTGTCAAACAGGAGGGCTGGATTCGTCCGCTTCTCAATATCAGATTCTTCAAACCCAGATTGGTAGTTTAGTTCTTGTTGACGAATAAGTCGTGTTTTTAATGTTGAAAAAGGTTCTGCTGTGGCAAATCCAATTTTATCAATCCCAATCGTTTTAGCATAGTCAATGATTTCTTGTTTTAATAATTTGTAATCCACGTTGACCCTCCTTACCCCTTTTTATTTTATCATATTCGTTATTTAGTCATTTTTTAGAAATGTGTTTTTTTATTATGGATATTGGAATAACTTCCTCAAGTATACACTTGTCATAATGACAATAAGATTGTTGTCGTGTTCTTTCTTACCACATAAAGAAAACATGACAAGTTTTATAATCGTAATTTTACATAGTCTAACATGAAACGTATAAAACATAAAAATAGTAAAAAACGCAATGCTTCGTTCTTTTCCGAAACGAAACACTGCGTTGCGCTATGTATGGAGCGGGTGATGGGAATCGAACCCACGACAACAGCTTGGAAGGCTGTGGTTTTACCACTAAACTACACCCGCATAATTATTTGAAGTTTTTTGTATTACATTTTAGACGTTTACTTTGACAGCCTTCCTGTCATGCTTCTTCCTCTTCTAGTTATTTCAAAGATGATGGATGCGTCGAAGCAACTCGTTGTTTTTTCAAAGATGTAACGCTCGTGGCTGTGGTTTTACCACTAAACTACACCCGCATAATTATTTGAAGTTTTTTGTATTACATTTTAGACGTTTACTTTGACAGCCTTCCTGTCATGCTTCTTCCTCTTCTAGTTATTTCAAAGATAATGGATGCGTCGAAGCAACTCGTTGTTTTTTCAAAGATGTAACGCTCATGGCTACTCGCAGTTTATAACTTGTTAATCTTGTTAAAAAGGTAACAACGGATATTAATATACCACCATTTTCGTCACTTGTCTACATTTTTCAACAATTATTTTAAAACCATATTTTGCCATGTGGTTATCCTCCAAAGATTCCAAAGTTGGTTGTTATATTTCCGAAGTTCATCATATTTTTCCGAAGTCAACCTCGTTTTTTCCGAAGTCTTGCTTGTTATTCCCAAATATAAAAGGTTTTTCCAATAAAAAGACCCTCATTTTCGCAATGAGGATCTTTACTTTTCAACTTTCTTCAAAAATCTTATTTACTTGGTTCGAATGTTTCTATAAGTTTAGCGAGTGTGCGGACCATAACACCTGTTGCACCAGACGGACCAAGGTCATGTGCTCCATTTACTGTTGCGGTTCCTGCAATGTCGAGGTGAACCCAAGGTGTATTTTCTGCAAATTCTCCAATAAATGCCCCGCCCATTATGGCATGACCTTCACGGGATGGTGAATTATCAAGATCCGCGATTTTACTTTTACGAACTTTTTCTTTATCTTTTTCTGTAATTGGTAAGAGCCAAATCATTTCATCTGTTTCTTTTGACGCTTCCAACACTTTACCATAAAAATCTTCATTGTTTGTCATTGCCCCAGTTTTATCCGAACCTAGTGCAGTAATGACTCCACCTGTTAACGTCGCTACATCTACAAGGTAGTTTGCTCCGTGTTGTTTTGCGTATGTAAGCCCATCTGCAAGAACAAGTCGTCCTTCTGCATCGGTATTTGTAACTTCTATCGTTTTTCCACTTAAAGATGTAATGACATCATCTGGTTTAAATCCTTTTCCATTCACCATATTATCTGTGGAAGGTATAACGGCAACGACATTTTGTTTTGGTCTTAATTCACCCACAATTTCCATTGCACCAAAAACAGCAGCCGCTCCACCCATATCCGTTTTCATACCAACCATGCTGACACGTGGTTTAAGTGAGTAACCACCTGTATCGTATGTAATTCCTTTCCCAACAAGACCGATGACATCTGTCCATTCTTCTTTTCCTTGATATTTTAAAACAATCATTTTCGGTGGTTCGTCGGATCCTTGGTTTACTGCAAGTAATGCCCCCATACCAAGTTCAATCATTTCTTGCTTATCAAGGATTTCTACTTCAAATTGATAACGCTCTGCTAATTCCTTCGCATAATTTGCCAAATCCGTTGATGTTAATAAGTTCGGCGGAGTATTTACAAGCGTTCTTGCTGAGTTTGTTGCACATCCATAAATATATCCAGCTTTAAGCGCTTGCTCAACTGTATCCCTTTCACCCTCTGTATAAACAGTGATCGCATTAATTTTTGTTTCTGGAATATTTGCTCTTTGCTTATAGCCCGGGAAGTTATAAAGAGCCAATGCGAAAGCCTCACCAAATAAACTGGCTACTTTTTCTACCGATATGGCCTCTGTTACAAAAGAATCGAGAAGAATTGATACAGCTGTTAATTTTTTTCGATGGATTGATTGAACCAATTTCCCAAAACTTTCACGTAACACTTCTTTTGTTAGCTTTTTTTTCTTCCCTAAACCTACAAATGCAAGACGTTTCGTACCGCTTAAGCCTAAAGTAGGAATGATTGATACTGTTCGTTTCTTTGATGAAATATCTCCAGCACTAGATAATTCTTTTAATTGTTCTTGTAGTACCTCGTCCAACTTGTCTTCTAAATGCGAAAACTTTTCTGGTTCTTCAAAAATGCCAATACTTAAAACTTCAGCTACATTCTCTTTTTTATAAGTTTTTTCAATTGTAAACATACTTCCACCTCCCTTACCATTATATAGAAAATACCAACTTTTATATAGAGTATAAAAAATTTCACGGCCGTTTTAGAAAACAAGAAAAACTGATAAACTATACCTTCATACTTAAGAAAAATTAACGAATATTAAAATCACTTACAATAACAAAGCAACAAAGTTATTAAAATGCAAAAAAAAGCCCTCACCGACATTTTTATCGATAAAAGGACATGGTAGCTTGTCTATTCTTTTTTACTTGACGTGTATTGACTACGGAACACTTGCATTGCCTTATCTTCGTTCAATTTAGTTAGATCACTTGCAGTTAACTTGCCGTTACCCTTTTTAACAACGTAAACATCAACAACACGTTTACCCCATTCATTATATACATCATCTACTGTTTCAAAATATAAATCAATTTTATTTCCTTTAATGGCCCCACCAATATCTGCCACAACGCCAAAACCGTATCCCGGGATAAACAAGATGGTGCCTATTGGGAAAACAGATAAATCAGCAGCTATAGTTGAATATAAATCTCGTTTTACTTTCACACCAGAATAAGTAATCCCATATGACGGATGGCTTGGGTTTTTCCCTGTGGATTCATACCCAGCTGTATATCCAGTGGCAACAACTTGATGTCTCGGGTATTCATGATCCCAGTTAAATGCTTCTTCAAGACTTGGGATTTTTCCTTTAATCTCCTCACTTGAAGAAATTTTCGTTCCCGTAGTTGCTGCGACTTTCAATGATTTATATTGTAAGTTGATAGATTTTAATGAATGATTCAATGGTTTGCTATTGGCATTTTTATATTCAGATAACCCTTCTGCCTTTACTCCAGATACCGTTTGATACGTGATTAATATAGCAATTGTAAATAGAATGGTCATAATGATTCGCTTTGACCACTTTTTTATTTTTACCATATTTTTTCACTCCTCCCGTGTTCTATTTCTTTCCCAAATGAGAGAGAAATATTCACGTAGAGGAAAAAATATTGAGTAGACGATTAAAATATGTAAAAATCATAGCATTTTTGTATGTTTTAGAACATGCGATAACCCCTTTGTCGTAACGTTTTCATTGTAAATCCGGATAAAATTGTTCCTAAAAAGCCACTAAGTAAAACAGTAATATCCGCTGGTGCAAGTGAAACAAGATTTTTTCCTAACGTATGAAAGGCTTCCATTGGATTTCGAAAATACTCAACAAATGCGACATTATCAATAATTAAGAGTACGACAAATGGATAAATAAGGGCCATAATCCAAGTCATTCGTAACAACATATTTAATATAAAACCAATGCCAAAAAATAAGATGAAAAATAAAAGAACGGAAATTAGTAGATGTAATATTGAAAATGGCAAAACGTCATCCCTCCCCATTATTATAACTAGTTTACTAAAGTGAAAAATATTCCGTCAATTAATAAGTGATAGACCCCATTTTCCGACAACAACTATCACCATTTGCATTGAGAAATAAAAGAACGAGAAGATGAAAATATGAATTTCGTCCATTTTTCAACTGAACATTGTTTAACCTTCATAAATTCACGCTCCACAGTTACTTCTATTTCGGAAATCAGTGTATTTATGGTAAAATAACTGTGAATTTTAATTGGAGGGATTTCCATTGAAAGAAGATACACAAGTTTATGATATAACAGTAATTGGTGGTGGACCAACCGGTTTATTCACTGCATTTTATGGTGGCATGCGTAAAGCCACGGTAAAAATTATCGAAAGCTTACCCCAACTTGGTGGACAATTAACAGCTCTTTATCCTGAGAAGTTTATATACGATGTGGCAGGATTCCCTAAAGTTCGTGCTCGTGAATTAGTGGACAACTTAACCGAACAAATAAAACTATTCGACCCAACGATCCGGTTAGATCAATCCGTCCAAAGTTTAGAACGGCAAGAAGATGGCGTCATTAAATTAATGACAAATAAAGAGGTCCACTATACGAAAGCAGTCATTATAACCGCTGGAAATGGTGCGTTCCAACCAAGAAGATTAGATCTCGATAACGCGAAAGCATATGAAGGAAAAAACTTGCATTACTATATTAACGACATGAATTACTTTAAAGGTAAAAAAGTTGTTATTTTTGGTGGTGGTGATTCAGCAGTTGACTGGGCTTTAATGTTAGAACCAATTGCGGAAAAAGTAACGATTGTTCATCGGAGGGACAAGTTCCGCGCCCATGAACATAGCGTTGACAATATGCGAAATTCGAATGTCGAAATTAAAACACCGTTCGTACCTGTTGAGTTAATTGGTGATGGTGAAAAAGTGAATCAAGTGGTCTTACAAGTGGTAAAAGGCGAAGAAACGGAGACCATTGATGTAGATGATGTCATTGTCAACTACGGTTTTGTTTCATCCCTAGGTCCAATTAAAGACTGGGGTTTGGAAATTGAGAAAAATTCAATTGTTGTCAACTCAAAAATGGAAACAAATATTCCAGGTGTGTATGCTTGCGGAGATATTTGTACATATGACGGTAAGGTGAAATTAATTGCAACCGGTTTTGGTGAAGCCCCTGTCGCCGTAAGCAATGCGAAAAAATATATTGACCCTACTGCAAGAATTCAACCAATGCATAGCACGGCCATGTTTGACTAATTATTTGATGAATATGTAGTTTGTCTTATCGTTAAAAAGGCTGGGACAAAAGGATTTCAAATAAAGGAAAACCCGAACTTTTCATGCGAAATTCTCATTAAGAGTTTCGTAATCGTTCGGGTTTTTTAGCTACGAGGGAAGGGATTTTTTTTATTTTCTACTTCCCTTTACGCTATGATAAAAACTTCCGCTCTCGACCCACCAAGCCTTGTGCCATGAGTTTTCCCTATTTTTTTCTCTTGAAAGGGGCAATGTAATTCTATGGCACCTTTTTAACATTATTTAATCGGAAATTTAACAATCACCAGGTGCGCCGACATTTGTAGCCGTGCGGAAACTTGATCCACACCCACATGTTGCGATGGCATTTGGATTATCGATGGTAAATCCACCACCAAGCAATGACTGTTTATAATCAATTTTCGTTCCTTGTAAAATTGGTGCATCAATTTTTCCAATTAAAACTTTAATTCCATGCTGTTCAAATTGCAAATCATCTTTAGCTGCTTCATGGTCGAGTGACATCCCATAGGACAATCCACTGCAGCCACCACCTTTAACGGATACACGTAAAAATGCCCCTTGCTCATCATTTTGTTCCATCATATCTTTTACCTGATAGGCTGCTGATTCTGTTAAATGAATAATTTGTTCCATATTGAAACCTCCTTCAAACATTTCAAGGATGTTTTTCCCTTTTTCAACTATATATTTAGTATATACATTCTTTTTATAATACACAACGAATTGAAATTGTTAAACCGTTAACTTTTATTTAGCAGAAATCTTCTTCATTTTCATATATAGTTTGTGCTTTGTTCAGTTTTATCATGAAAATTGTTATAAACACACTAAAATGGCATTATTTAGTTGTACATTTCTTATAATTCAAATATAATTTTATTGGATATGTTAACATTGAAATGAAAGGGGATTCATTTCTATAATTATAATATTAGAAAAATATATAAGTGTAAGGATGTAAAAATTGAAATCGAATGAACAAAGGGGAAAAGAGGATGAAAAAACTAGTTATTTTAGGTGGCGGTTATGGTGGCATGCGCATTATGCAAAAGCTGTTACAAACAGGGCTTCCAAGTGACTTGAAAATTATTTTAGTCGATAGGTCGCCGTATCATTCATTTAAGACAGAGTTTTATGCTCTAGCAGCGGGAACAATTCCGGACAACCATATTCGGGTAGCCTTTCCAAAACATTCACAAATTGAATTTATCAATGATGAAGTCGTTAAGATCGATTTAGAAAACAATCAAGTAATTTTAAAAGAAAATGATCGTTTAGCATATGACGATCTCATAATTGGTTTAGGTTGTGAAGATAAATACCATAACATCCCAGGTGCGGACCAATTTACCTACAGTATTCAATCAATTGAAGAGACTCGACAAACGAATAATGTATTAAACAATTTACCAAAGAGTTCCAGAGTTGCAATTATCGGAGCAGGGTTGAGTGGAGTTGAAATTGCGAGTGAGCTTCATGAATCAAGACCGGATTTAAAAATTTTCTTATTTGACCGTGGGAAGATGGTTCTTTCTAAATTCCCTGAAAAATTAAGTCAATTCGTGAATGATTGGTTCCAAGATCACGGGGTTACGATTGTCAATTACGCAAATATTACCAAAGTAGAAGATGGGATTTTATATAATCACGATGAACCAATGAATTTTGATGCCATTGTTTGGACTGCAGGAATTCAACCAAACCGAGTTGTTCGCAACTTACCTGTTGAAAAAGATGAATCAGAACGTGTCGTTCTTACTCCATATCATAATATACCTGGCAATGAACATGTTTACGTTGTTGGCGATTGTGCTAGTTTGCCTTTCGCACCTAGTGCACAACTCGCTGAATCACAAGGCGATCAAATTGTTCAAGTTTTATCAAAACGATGGAATAATGAAGAGTTACCAACTGAACTACCAGAAATTAAGTTAAAAGGGATTCTCGGTTCTTTAGGGAAAAAGCAAGGTTTCGGCCTTGTTGCGGAACGTCCGTTAACCGGTAGAGTTGCCCGTTTGTTAAAGTCAGGGATTCTATGGCTATACAAATTTCATAATGGTTAATTGATAGACAACAGGCAATTTCTAAAAACGGAAATTGCCTGTTGTCTAAGATGAAAGTATAAATTTTCCAATCTCTACTTTCCTTGTTGCCTTAAGCACACAAGGAAGACTTCGAGTATTACATCAAAACTGAAAAACTCTCTTTCTCATCAAGCAAACTCTAGTCTCTCGTTTCTCCTAAAGGCTCAAGCCGTAAGTTTTCTTTATACAAATGTCAGATGCACTAAGCCACGTTTGCTCCTAATTTTTTAGGGGTTTGAAACTATACTTAGTTGATTTTTCGTTTTCATTCTCCTCCACTCATAGAGGTAGTAAGACTTCTATTCGGTAAAGGCAAACGAGCCTATTTCTCACTGTAACCGTATTTTTCCATTTCGGCATAAATTGCTTTTAAACTTGGATTTCCTTCAGCAACAATTTCATCTTCTACTAAAACGACTGGATAAAATAAATCTTCCTCAATGACCTTTTCAGCAAATTGGCGTTTTTCCGCATCATCTGGTGGATTCATAATATCGACATAATCCATAACAAAAGGCTGATTCGGATATTTCCGCCGAATTGCAGCTTCCAACCATTCATACGTGTCTCTCGATGATGGCAAGTTTACACAGCTGGCACATATTTGTTCTGCACCATAAATGGTTATAACAACTTGTCTCTTCTCTCCCATCGTTCATCCCCCTTTGTTTCATTCTATAAAAGATAAAAGTAAGTTAAAATAAGACGATTAGATATTCAAGATATTTATTCATGTAATGCGTTTTTAAGTTACCTTATTTATTATTCTTTTTTTTCTAAATCACACAAATGGATTTTTCTTGCTATCCTTATTATAATAAGTTTTAGAAAGGAGTGCGATGTTATGCCAGAAATTAAAGAACAAGTCCAAGAAGTTTTAGATAAATTACGTCCATTTCTTCTTCGCGATGGCGGTGACTGTGAATTAGTCGACGTAGAAGATGGGATTGTAAAATTACGTTTACTAGGTGCTTGCGGTACTTGCCCAAGTTCAACAATTACGTTAAAAGCAGGTATTGAGCGGGCGCTACTCGAGGAAGTGCCAGGTATTCTTGAAGTTGAACAAGTATTTTAACATATAGGTGGGGGAATGTATCGGATTCATGGCCCCACCTTTTTTATATTTACCGCGATTTGAGTTCCTCATTTACGACAGCAATTGGTTTTCGATTATTTAATACAGCTTCAATATTTTCACAACAAAGTTCCATCATTGCTGTCCGCGTTTCAATGGACGCACTACCGATATGCGGCAGGGCAACGACATTTTTTAATTGCAAAAGTGGATGGTTCGAATCAATCGGTTCTGTTTGAAAAACATCAAGACCAGCTCCTGCAATTTCACCTTCTCGAAGGGCTTGAAGTAAGTCTTCCTCCACAACAATTGCTCCTCTTGCCACGTTTATGAAAAATGCACTCTTTTTCATTCTCTGAAATACGGCCTTTGTAAACATTCCTTTTGTTTCTTCTGTTAGTGGTGTTAAACAAACAACATAGTCAGATTCTGTCACTAGTTCATCAAATGTTCGATATTCTACCCCTAACTTATGTTCAATTTCTATTTTCCGATGGCGATTATGGTATAAGATTCTCATGTCAAAACCCATCGCTCGTTTAGCTAATGCTTCACCGATACTTCCCATTCCAACAATTCCTAACGTTTTATGATGAACATCCGTTCCTGCCATAAATAACGGGCTCCAACTTTTCCACTCACCATTTTTCACTAATTCAGCGGATTCAAAAAGACGTCTTCCAACCATTAACATTAACGAAAATGCAAGATCTGCCGTTGTATCAGTTAAGACATCGGGTGTATTGCAAATGGTGATTCCTTGTTTTGTCGCTTGTTCAATATCGATATTATCAAAGCCGACCGCTAAATTAGCGACCACTTTTAACTGTTTACTAACTTGGAAGATTTCTGCATCAATTTTATCGGAGAGCATAGTGAGTAGCGCATCCGCTTTTTCTGCTTCTTTTATTAAAATACGACGGGGAACTGGTTCTTCTTCACTCTCCCACATTCCGACATTGGCAAATGTTTCCAGTGTTTGGATAATATTCTCTGGTAATTTTCTTGTGACATATACATAAGGTTTCATACTTTTTGTCCTCCAGTGATTTCGTCAATTGCTACATATTATTTTATCAAAAGGAATGGAAGGAATTCCCACATATATTATTTTAACCAATCTAACTGAGGAATTCTAAATAATTGAACTGGAACATTTGCCATTTCATAAAAGCGACTTAAAAACTTTTCAAATTCATCGGTTTGATCAACAATATCTTTTATGTTTCTTAATAATTGAATATCTAAAGGATTCGCTAACCGAGAATGATATGTTTCAATACATTGAAAATAATGTATTGGTAAAACTAAACGGGAAAATAATAAACGCCACGCAAATGGAGAAAGCGGTGACTGGGTTTGATATTCGTGTAAAAACTTTTGAATCGGTTTACTATACATATGGGAATTACTTAAATATGAATGGCGAATCCACTCAGCCAAATCTCGAGAATGATGATCGACAACCCAATCAAAAGGGTTTTTAAAAACGAACGAACCATCCCAAGTCTCTCCTGTAAATCGTTCATGACAGATTGTTCCTAAGTCATTTTCTTGTGGTTGTTCGTCGATGACTGTATCAACATAATATTGGATTGCATTTTCCGTTAAACCTGAATAATAAGGAAATGATTCGACAAAAAAACGTTCAAATTCATTAATTGGGCGATTCATCACGACTTGTTGCCAAAAACTTTCCAAATGGCCAATGCGCTTTTCCCATAGCTCTTTCCATTTACCAACGCGAGTTAATATATTTTTCTCTGTTTGAAAATTAGCCCCACGCTGATGGAAAATTGCTAGCCGTCTTCCAGGAAATTGATACGTTTTTTGGCGCCATTGTTCTAGTTTTAATAAGACATAGAAATCATTTTCGTTTTGTTTAACGAAATTGCCATCTTGTGCTGAATGGAATACTGGGATAAATCTTTCTCCGTTTTCAGTTAAGTAGTTAATCATTTCATACCGTTCAAGTAATTCTTGCTGTTCATTTTCATATACTTTAATCAAAATAAAAAGATTTTGCCCATCATAATACGCATCGTAATGGCGTAATTTAAATGATTGCATTGGGAAAATACCGAAAGCTTCTTGGATGAATGGATTCATTTGCTCTTCCCCTTTATTTTTTGTTTAGCTGTTTTTTAAAATTGTTTCGATTTAAATTATTGTATGAAGCGAAATGATCGTGCCATGGAAATCAACTACAATTGGCGAATAAATAACCATTCGTTTAAGAAAACAGCTTATTGTTTAAAACACTGGTATAATAAATAATATGTTTCATGAATAAAATATATTTTCCCTTTCAAAAAGAGCCCCTATACATGTTAAGCAATGTATAAGAAACGAAATAGAGAAAAAGGAATGGTGAAGAAAATGGCAATACAAGGTAATATGTTTCCACAAATAGGTAAGGTTGCTAAAAAAGCTCTAGAAGACCGTGGTGTACAAATTAAAGATATCGCGGAGTTAGTTTATTTTTTACAAAAAAGCTATCATCCCGAACTTCAACTAAAAGACTGTATTGAGAATGTAGAAGCAGTATTAAGTAAACGAGAAGTACAAAATGCTGTTATTACAGGGATTCAATTAGATGTATTAGCGGAAAAAGGTTTACTCGAAGAACCTTTATTATCGATTGTTCAAACAGATGAAGGACTTTATGGTGTTGATGAGATTTTAGCATTTTCAATTGTTAATGTTTATGGGTCAATCGGGTTTACGAACTATGGATACGTTGATAAATTAAAACCTGGCATTTTAAAATATTTAAATGATAAATCTACAGGTAAAGTAAATACATTTTTAGATGATATTGTTGGTGCGATTGCCGCAGCCGCTTCTAGTCGACTTGCCCATCGAGCATCAGATGTGCATTAAGATGAAAAAGTGAGAATCCCCACGACAAGTGTTTGCGTGGGGATTTTGTTTTCATTCTAATTTCCATTCATCTAGGGAATTCACTGCATATGTTGGTTGAATTTCATATTGTTGCAATTGCTCTTTCGTTGTCACACCGGTATGAACCATTAATGTATGTAATCCGGCACGAATACCTGCAGCAATATCCGTATCGTAGTTATCACCTACCATGATTGTTTCCTCTTTATTTGTACCAATCACTTTTAATGCTTGCTCCATAATAATTGTTTCCGGTTTTCCTATAAAAATCGGGTCAACTCGTGTAGAAGTTTGAATTAGTGCTGTTAAAGAACCATTCCCCGGCATAAACCCTCGCTCAGTTGGAATAGCTATATCCGCATTTGTCGAGATGAATGTAGCACCGTTTCTTATTGCAAGACAAGCAATGGCAAATTTTTCATATGTAACGTCCCGATCTAACCCGACGACAACAAAATTTGCATCTTCACCAGCATATCGCAAACCCTTCTCTTTTAAAGCGACTCGAAGCCCCTCTTCTCCAATAAAGTATACTTTCGCTTCAGGATTCATTTCCGTAATATATTGCGCTGTTGCCATACTTGATGTAAAAACTTGTTCTTTTGTTGCGGGAATTTGAAAGGAAACTAATTTCTCTGCCACTTGCTCCGGGGTTCTTGTTGAATTGTTCGTTACAAATAAATAAGGAATCCCTTGTTCTGCTAGTTTTTGCACAAAGCGACTCGCTGCTTCAATTTTTTCCGTCCCCAAGTACATTGTCCCATCTAAATCTATTAAATAACCTTTATACTTCATACATACTCCTTTCAAAGTAGCAATATTTAACTTTTAAAGGCAGATACTGGACCTAATTCTTTTTCTAAGTAATTCCTTACATCATTTGGAAACTTTTCAAAGGCTTGTATATATTCATGGAAACGACGATAAAGTTGTTCGTGATTCACATTTGTGAAAAAGAGTACTAATTGTTTCCGAAGCGGTATTAATTTTTTAAACTGATTTGCTTCATTCTTTCCAATTACTTTTTCATCTAATAAAATATCGATAATATCCTCATAACTTCCCGGATCACGCATGATAAAACCATCAATTAGACTATTGCCAACATCAATAATAGATTCTAATAACATTTGTGTGACTCGTTCCAAAGCAGCCTTTTCTATATCATTTTCTATACAGTTCAACCCTTTGAAAACCTTTACTTGATTTTCCAAATAAACTAAAGTCCCTTCAATTTTTTCACGGTCAACAAAAAACATGGTGTTCATCTCCTTATTGTTAAAAAATACACTTTCTTAACTGTCTTTTATCGATCTACTTTTTTCAATACAAAATAGGGACAGCCAAAATTACAATATTCATACAAGTATTCAGATAATGTGCTTATCTTCGTATCAAAGGTAGCTTTTTGATTTTGATCATCAAAGAAGCCTTTTAACCGCAATTGACCATATCCCCAGTCCCCGACAATGTAATCGTAACGACTTAAAATATCGCTGAAGCGTTCACGAAAAGCTTGTTCATTAAAACCACTCTTTCTTTCATCCACGAGTTCGTAACATAAATTGTGGATACAAACCATATGTATATCACCCTCATCTTTTACAAAGCCTATAATATGATTATACCCTATTTTAAATGTTACATCACTATTCTAACAATAACTGCTCCATACGTTTTCCAATTAATTTCTATTATGAAGTGGAACTAGTTTGAGAAAATAACTGGTGATGGAACAAGGAGGTGTGAAATTATTGCGCATTTGTTTACATACGCTTTTAATCGTTTTCTTCTTCACACTCGTGAATCCTATATTCGCTAGTGCAAACACGAATAAAACTAAGGAAGAAAATCAATATGAAAAAAGAATGGAATTGTATAAGAAAATAGAAAGTACAACATTTATCCCTTGGTATTATTTAGCCGCCGTTGACCAATATGAAAGAAATATTCGTCTCGTTCGTAAAGATTTACCGAAGCCAACAGGATTAACAGGAATTTATTTCCCAAAAGAACTATGGACTGGTCCTGTAAATCCAAATGAGAACGATACAAACGCTACCACCATTCAAATTTTTGGTGGTATTGGAAAAGATGGAAACGGTGATGGAAAAGCAGATATGACCGATGATGAAGATATTTTGTTCACATTTGCCGATTATTTATTACATTATGGTACCGATGACGATCATATAAAATTGGGTCTCTGGGACTATTACAAACGAGACAAAACGGTAGGTATTATTTTAAACTTCGCGAAAATGTATCAAATGTTTCAAACATTAAATTTAGATGAACGACATTTTCCGTTACCACTCCGAGCAAATTACAGTTATCGAAGTACATGGGGAGATGCTCGCGGTTGGGGTGGACGACGAATTCACGAAGGAACCGATATTTTTGCCGGTTATGGTGTAAATGTTTACGCAACCACTTATGGAATCGTCGAAATGAAAGGTTGGAACAAATACGGTGGGTGGCGGATTGGTATTCGTGATATTAATAATACATACCACTATTACGCACATTTAAACGGTTTTGCACAAGACTTGAAACTAGGGGACATCGTAAAGCCAGGGCAATTAGTTGGTAGTGTAGGTAGTTCAGGTTACGGTCCACCAGGTACAGCAGGGAAATTCCCACCTCACTTACATTACGGTATGTATAAAGACAATGGTAGAAACGAATGGTCTTTTGACCCATTCCCACATTTAAAACGATGGGAAAGAGAAACAAGAATGAAAAAATAATTTATTACAATAGAGTAGGAGGGGCTATCCAAAAAGTCGTATTTTGATTTTCGGATACCCCTTTTCATGTTCAACATTCTTGATTATTCGCATATAGAAAAGGAAAGTATATATCTTCCAATAATTTTCATTTTCCGCCTTAAGGCTTGGACGCCCAAGTTTTCTTTGGTTCTAGAAGCCCGATTCGCGAAAAAGTATGGTCGAACGGTCGTCATGAACCGCTAGAAAGTATAAATGTCAATATAACAATGTACATTTTTGACTGTATAAGAATGTACAATTTGATGTTATTTTTGAATTATTATTTGTTTGACCATGGCTAAACAAATAATAACTTCTCGTTTTTCTTGTGGCTCCAATTCCTCTTACTTTTCTCATTTTATATGTAAGCGTCAAATGGCCCCACCTATACCTCTAATGTTCCATCTGATTCATTATTCGATTCTTCTAATACTACAGGAATCCAGTTATTGTTAGATTCTTGACATGAATGAGGATTATCAAATTTTATTAGCCAATACTTTAATTGATGAACTCTTAAATTATTGTTTTCACACCATTTGGATTGAGTCAATCCACTATCTTTTAAATTACTGACTTTTTGCTTCTTAATAGAATATTTTTTGGAAAATAAATATACCAATATTTATGAAATATATTTTATTTTTGAAAAACAACTAGACGAAAGACTCTTTATGTTTTAAAATATCTATACATTGGCATAATTTTATTTTATTCATTACCTTCTGACACTTCGGTCTACGAAACATCATTTTTGGTGGGTTACTGTAACTGGATTTGTCGGAATAATTATTATATTTACAAAAGGGGGATCTATATGAAAAAGAGTTTGAAAAGTATTCTTTTGGCCACAACGCTATTTGCTGGTGTATTGGCAGGCTGTTCTGGAGGGCAAGGTTCTTCCGGCAGTGGTAGTTCTGGCGGAGGGAAATCCGATGGAGATACGATTAAAATTGGTGCAAACCTTGAGCTTTCAGGGGAAGTCGCTTCCTACGGTCAATCCATCGCTGAAGGGGTAGAATTAGCAGTTGAGGAAATTAATAACAGTGGTGGTGTTGACGGAAAGAAAATAGAAATTGTTAAAGTCGATAATAAATCAGATAACGCAGAAGCGGCAAGTGTTGCAACACGATTAACGAGCCAAGAAAAAGTACTGGCTATTATCGGAGCAGCTACAAGCGGTAATACGTTGGCACAAGCACAAATTGCAAATGATACGAAAACGGTTTTACTATCACCTTCAGGCACAGCACCGAATGTAACTGAAAACGAAAATGGCTCAATTAATGAGTATGTGTTCCGTACTTCTTACATTGATCCATTCCAAGGAACAGTTGCTGCAAACTTTGCCGCGAATGAGTCAAAAGTGAAGACAGCAGCCATATATAGTGATAGTGCTAGTGACTATGCGAAAGGTCTTGCGGCTTCATTTAAGGAAACATTCGAGGCTGCTGGTGGTAAAGTGATTGCTGAAGAATCATATGTTGCCGGTGATACAGATTTCCGTTCTACATTAACACGAATTAAATCTGCAAAACCTGAGTTTGTCTTTATTCCTGGTTACTATGAAGAAGTTGGCTTAATCGTTAAACAAGCTCGTGAATTAGGCATCTCAGCACCATTAATGGGTGCGGATGGTTGGGATTCCCCAACGCTTGTTGATTTAGCTGGTGCCGACGCATTAAATAATACATTTATTACAAACCATTACTCATCTCAAGACCCTGATCAAAAAATTCAAGACTTCGTAACGAAATTTAAAGAGAAAAATAAAGATAAATCACCAAACGCATTCAATGCATTAGGTTATGATACTGTTTATTTGTTAGTTGACGCTATTGAACGTGCTGGAAGTCTAGATAGTGAGAAAATTAAAGATGCGTTAGCAGAAACAAAAGACATACAACTAGTTACAGGTATCGTCACAATTGACAAGAAACATAACCCAATTAAATCCGCAACAATCCTGGAATACGTTGACGGAGAACAAACATTCAAAACAAAAGTTAATCCTTAATAAAAAAGCGGAGGCGACTGTTTAGAAACGGGGGGAATGGAGTGCGCCCGTAACGAGATAAAGGAATCACGACGAGGGACGAGTCGATGATGACTTATCGACGTGAAGGCGATCGAAGTCCACACGTTTCTAGGAGCCGAAGCTGGACAATAAAAAAGCGGAGGCGACTGTTTAGAAACGGGGGGGAATGGAGTGCGCCCGTAACGAGATAAAGGAATCACGACGAGGGACGAGTCGATGATGACTTATCGACGTGAAGGCGATCGAAGTCCACACGTTTCTAGGAGCCGAAGCTTTTGCAAAAGGGAAAAATGGGAGGTCCATTCCTCCCTTTTTCCTATTCAAATAAAAGAACTGCATTTTAATGGGGAGTGAGCATATTGGAATGGATACAGCAAATTGTTAACGGCATATCACTCGGTAGTATTTATGCATTAATTGCTCTTGGATATACAATGGTTTACGGAATTATAAAATTAATCAACTTTGCTCATGGCGATGTATTTATGATTGGTTCCTTTGTTGGCTTC